>WQYN01000064.1 GCA_009781225.1 Micrococcales bacterium
CGCAGCCTCGCCCGCAGCCTGGAGCACTGACAAAGTCGTCGACGCGCCGCCCGCCGACACCAGCACCATGGCAGACCGAGACGCAGGCGACGTGTTCGCCTGGGCCGATACCGTCATCGTCTGACCGTCTTGCCCAGAAGACGGCGAGACCGAGAGCCATGACTGGTTCGACGATGCAGACCACGACGACTGATTCGTCGAGACCACCACCCCCGTACTCGCCACGCCAGCACCGGCCGACCACATCGACGCCGACAACGACACCGATGGCGGCATCACCGCGCCTTCAGCCTGGGTCACCGCGACCGTTGTCCTCGCGGTCCCTGACACGACCGACACGGTCGCCGAGCGGGGCGACCCCGTGGTGTTTGCCGACGCCGCCAGGGTCATCGCTGCCCCGCTAATGCCGGTCGACGAGGAGACGGTCAGCCACGACTGGTTCGACGACGCAGACCACGACAGCGACTGGTTCGTAGTTACCCACACCTGAGAGCTACTGGATCCTGCCTCTGGGGTCCACAAAGGCGGGGACACCTTCACGGACACGTACTTCGGCTCCTGTCTGACCACCAGTGTCGCCCTCGCCTCACCAGCTACGACCGTCACCACACCCGACCGGGAGGCGGATAGTTCGCTCGCAGTGACGATGACCGTCATCGTCTGCCCGGCACTGCCAGAGGAGGGCGAGGTCGTCAGCCAAGTCTGGTTCGACGATGCCGACCACGACGACTGATTCGTCGAGACCCCCACTTCTAGGCGTTCCTCAGCCGCGTTGGGAAACCACAACGAGTGCGACAAGGTCAACCCCTGCGTCGCCCCCGCCTGCGTCACCGTGAATAACGCTGACCCGGTGTCTGCCGAGAATCTCACCGTTCCTGTCCGGGCAAGGGTTGATGTGTTCGGCTCCGCCGACACCTGCGCCATGTCTCCCGTTACACCGTTGGCGGGCGTGACCGTAAGCCAGGATTGGTCCGTCGACGCCACCCACGACGGCATATTGGTGGAGACAAAGAGTCCTGTACTGTTCGCCCCTGCGCCCGTCGACCAGCTCGTCGGAAACAGCTGCACACTCGGCCTCAAGGCATCCTGTGTCACCGGGAGCGTCGCACGCACGCCTCCAGCCTCGAAGGTGACCCTGCCCACCCGAGTGGTCTTCTCGGCGTTGGGCACGGCTGTTATCCACGCCGTCTCCCCGCGTGCACCAGTGGGTGGCGATACCGTCAACCACTCTGCATCGGTCGAGGCTGACCAAGTTGCCTGATTCGTTGAAGGCGTTGTCGTGATGGTCGTCACGCCTGCTCCCGGGAACCAACCCGTGATCGACAGCGTTATTTTCGGCGGCTGGCCCGCCTGCAGCACCGGCAGCCTTGTGACTGCCCCGCCTGCGACGAAGGACACCGTGGCGGACCGGGGGAGACCCGTGAGGTTTTCCGCCGCAAACAACGTGATCTCCATCCCGTTGTTCCCGACCGACGTCGAGAGAGTCAGCCACGACTCATCCGACGACGCCGACCACCACGCCTGGTTCGTCGTGATCACCACCCGAGTGGTCCGATACGTACCCTCCGGCGACCAAGACGACAGCGACGTCGACACCGAAGGAGTCGGTGTGGCACTCAGCTCAACGTGGACACGCGCCACGTCCTCCGACACCTGATCGACCCGGAAGACCATACCGCCACCATCGGAGATGAACCCCTGGCCAGCGAGGAATTTCTGCGACGAATAGGGCCGGGAGCCCTCTGGGCTCAAGATCCACGTCGACGGGACGTTTCCACCAGGGTAGGGCAGCGTTTCATCCTCGAGCCGGCAGCCGCGGCGGACATGGACCCCTCCCGATCGCGAGTCGTACTCAATCCAGTAGTTCCGCTTGGAGGCCCCCAAGGTGTCGACGACCTGGAGCGCCTCGACGCCTGGACCCGACGCGCGGGACGTATCACGTAGGGCGATGTCGTAGCTGCCCAACGCCTCAACCACCTGGAATTCCGGAGATTGCCGTGTGAGAAGTCCTAGACGCTCCTTCTGGAATCCGCTTAGGCCCGTCGTTGCCCACGATTGCGAAAGGCCCATGACGTTGTAGCTGTCGGAATAGTCGTTTCCACCGTAGACGCAGATCTCGTCGGCTGACCCAATAGGGCCGTCGACCACGCCCGAGGGACACCTCCCTGCGCTCGCATGCGGCAGCGAGAGGTTGTGGCCGATCTCATGAACCAGGACGTCCACGGAGGTCTCAACGCTCTGGGTTGTGAGGTGCACAACCCCACCCGCAGCCAGCTCTCCGTAGCCGTAGTACCCCGCGCCGGTGTAGAGGCGAGGACAGCCGGTTCCATACTCATCGACGGGCGAGAGGATGACCAGGTGCCGACGTGAGTTCGGCATCATGTACGGGTTGCTGTAGCTCGCGTGCCCAAACAATTGCGCCGCCTCGTTGCTCATCTGGGCGAAAGTGGCGGTGCAATGCGCCGTAGTCTGGGCGGCCCGGGCCTCGGCGTAGGAGTACACGAACGCCGGGATCTCCCCCTTGGTCTCGCGGGCCCACCAGGCTGACAGCGAGCCCAGCAGGTAGTCAATTTCCGAGGCACTGTAGAACTTCCCGCGTCCATCCCTAGAGAAGAACACGAGATCCACGATGTGCGGTGCAGAGTCGGCGGCGAGGTACACGGGTGAGTCCGTTGTCACTGACAGCCCCGCTACGTCAAGCGCGGCATCGAGCTCGGCGGCGGCCTCCATGAGCACCTCACCGACCTCGTCGCTCGCCTCGACCTGCGGCGGGAGATCGCCATCGTCCAGCGCGGCGATCTCCTCCGAAGCCTCGGCGACCACCCACTCCGGCACCTCGAGCGTGGCGGTCACGCTCTGGCCCGACGCGACGGGTTCGGGGAGCGAGTCAGGATCGAGGGGGACAGCCAAGCCCGGCGCAGCCTCGATGAACAGGTGGTTCGCGTCGTCGGGGAGATCTGCAATCTCCAGGACGGTGCCCTCGACCGTGACCAACACGGACGATGGCGAAGGGGACGTTGCGACCTCGGTCGCAGGATCGGCGGCGATCGCCGGCAGCAGACCGCCGCCGACAAACAGGGAAAGGACCGCAGTGGCGGCCAATAGGGTGGCTCGGTTCGGATGGAAAACGTGCGTCATTGGAGTAGTCCGTTCTTGGGTAAGAGGGGTACGGGGGGACAAAGGTCAGGGTGATAGGGGGGACGGGGGGTGGAGGTGTGGGACAGAGGTCAGGGTGTTGGGGGGACGGGGGGGTAGAGGTGCGGGACAGAGGCCAGGACGCCGAGAGCGTCAGGACGCTGTGAGAACGGGGGGTAGAGGTGCGGGACAAAGGTCAGGGTGATAGGGGGGACGGGGGACATACTGCGTGGCCCACCCTCTCAGGAGGGCCGACAGCGGTGCTCACCAGCGAAGACCGCTGTCGGCGATCCTACCACCCCCCGATCACGAACCGCGGAGTGGTTTCGTTGAAAAAACCCCCACCAGATTCAACGAAACCACTCCCAGGTTCGCCGGGTGGGGCCCGGGGTGCGGCTGCGCGACGGGAGGTAGCGGTGTCAACCCGGGTGGCTGCGCTGGCATCGGGGCGGCGGTCGGGTCCCTGCGAAACCAGGGAGTGGTCTCGTGGAAAAAACCCCCACCAGATTCAACGAGACCACTCCCCAGTCGGGAAGAGGGGCGCCCGGGGGCCAGTCGGGAAGAGGGGCGCCCGGGGGCCAGTCGGGAAGAGGGGCGCCCGGGGGCCAGTCGGGAAGAGGGGCGCCCGGGGCTAGTCGGGGAGGGTGGCGGCGAAGGCGCGGAGGACCTCGGCTAGTTCTCGGGGGGCTTCGGTGGGGAGCATGTGGCCTTTTCTGGGGATGATCACTAGGTCTGCTCCGGGGATTGATCGGGCGATGAGCCTGGTGTGGGAGGGACGCACCACGTCGCGCTCGCCTGCGACCACGACCGTCGGCACCCTGATGTGCCCCAACCTCGACGGATCGATCCGGGGTTCGAGCGTCATGAGCCGCCACACCACCGCCCTCGCTCGGGCCCGCGCGCTCACCAACCCCGCGACCTTCAGGCCGACCAACGCCGCCAGCATCGTTACCCGGGAGAACCACCGCAGCCCACGCGGATGCAGATTGCCCCCCACCAGCACCAATCCCCGAATCCCGCCCCCGTGCTCCGACGCCCACTCCACAGCCACGTTCGCCCCATCAGAGAACCCAAGGACGATGACGCCACCCGCCTGCGATACCGCCCCACCCAGGCCAGCGACCCCATCAACGACGCCCCCCACCTCCGATACCACCCCACCCAGGCCCGCGACCCCGTCAACGCCGCCCTCCACCTCCGATACCACCCCACCCAGGCCAGCGACCCCATCAACGCCGCCACCCACCTCAGCCAGCACCTCACCTAGGTCAGCGGCCATCTCCGGGATTGTCAGCGGGCGGCTCCCGACCGGAGTGCGCCCATGCCCGCGCGCCTCGGGGATCACGAGACGAAACCCCTCCAGATGCCTCAGCATCCGATCAAAACACCGCGCATCCTCCCCGTTCCCATGCAGCAACACAAGAGCAGGGCCCTCGCCCGAGACCTCCGCAGCAAGCCCCCCAACCACCCGCACCTCAGTCACCGCAAACCTCCCGTCCCCACACCACAAGCCCCACCAGCCCCACAACCCGCACCTCAGTCACCCCAAACCTCCCCCAACCTCGCCAACAGCAGCGCCTCTCCCAACACCGCCTTCTTCAGATCCCCAAGATGCACCGACTCATTCCCCGAGTGGGCCCGCGAGTCTGGGTCCTCGACCCCCGTGATGAGCACCTCGATCCCCGGGAACACCGAGGTGAGGTCGGCCGTCAACGGAATCGACCCTCCCATTCCCAACTCGACCACAGGCTCACCAAACGCCTCAGCCAAAGCCCAGGTTGCCGCCTCCATGGAACGCGAAGGCGCGACCAAGAAGGGCTGCCCAGCTGCGCCATCGTGCACCGTGATCTCGGCGCCGAAGGGGGCGTGGGCGCGGAGGTGAGCACCAACCAAGCGTTGCGCCTCCACAGCGTCCATCCCAGGCGGGACGCGCACCGAGAGCATCGCGCGAGCTTGGGGAATGAGCGTCCCGGAGGCCTCGTCCACGGGCGTGCAGTCAAAACCGATGAGGTCGATGGCGGGCGCGAACCACAGGCGGTCGGCGATCGTGCCGCGCCCAGCCAGCGAGATGCCTGGCAGGAGGGCGGCATCGCGGCGGAAGTCCTCCTCGGGGTAGTCGACGTTCGACGTCCCCGTCGCGACCAGACCATCGACGGCAACGCTGCCCTCGTCATCGTGCAAGGTGGCGATAAGGCGCGTGAGCAGGAGGGGAGCGTCGAGAATGGGGCCACCGAAGGCGCCGGAGTGGACGGCGTGGTGGGCGGTGCGCAGCGTGACCGTGAGCTCGACGACGCCGCGCAGGGAGGTGGTGAGGCCGGGAACGCCCACGCGCCAGTTCATAGAATCGGCGATGACCACGATGTCGGCGGCGAGAGCCGAGTGGTGCTCGCGCAGCAAAGCGGCGAAGGTGGGAGAGCCAGACTCCTCCTCGCCCTCGATGAAGAAGGTGACGGTAACCGGAAGACCAGGGCCCAGGGCCCGCAACGCGCCGAGATGGACAGCGATTCCCGCGCCATCGTCCGCCGCGCCGCGACCATAAAGGCGCGAGCCGATCTGCGTGGGAACAAAGGGCGAGGTGTCCCAGTCGTCGACGACCGGCTGGACGTCGTGGTGCGCGTAGAGCAGGACGGTCGGGGCGCCAGGCGGGCCGGGAATACGGCCAATGACACCGGGGCCACCCACGCCGCCCTCCGGAGTCAAAGCCTGGATGACCTGCACATCTTCCGCACCCACGCCGCGCAGGAGGTCGGCGACGGCCTGAGCCGAGCGGTCCAGCACCCCGGCATCAGAGCCAGCGGTGGCAAAGGAGGGAATTCGGACCAACTCCCCCAGGTCGTCCTGAAGCCTAGGAAAGCCTTCCTCGACCCGACTGCGCAGCGCGGCGATGTCAATACCCATGGTCGCTACTGTATCCGGGCTACGCTAGGCGCGTGTTTGGACGAAAAAAGAAGGATGACGCTGCGGCGGCGGCCGCGGCCGGGGGAAAGAAGGGTCGCCCCACTCCGACCCGGCGTGAGGCGGAGGCGGTGAACAAGCGACCCCTGGTGCCTGGCCGAGGGGAGATCGTGGCGGCCAACCGGGATCACAAGACGCGAGCCCGCGAACTCCAGCAACGCGCCCTCCAGACGGGAGACGAGAAGTACCTGCCCAAGCGGGACAAGGGCCCCGCCCGGCGGTTCGCGCGCGACTGGGTGGACTCGCACCGCTCGCTCGGGGAGTACTTCCTCATCTTTGCGATCGGCTCGATCATGCTCGTCTTCTCCTTCCAGCAGGTCCCGGCGGCCGCCGTCGTGACCCTCATGCTCATGTACCTTTTCACGGTCGTCTTCATTGCCGACGCCGTGGTGAGAGGCCTCTGGCTCAAGAGGAAGCTCCGCCAGCGCTTCGAGGAGGAGGACCTACCGCGCTGGACCACGCTCTACGGCGTCCTGAGGTCGCTTCAGCTCCGCCGCACCCGCCTGCCCAAGCCCCAAGTAGCCCGGGGTGAGCATCCGAAGTAGCGGGAGTAGGCTGGCGGGCATGGTCAACTACCGGCATTTGGGCCGCTCAGGCCTGAGAATCACAGAACTCACCTTTGGCAACTGGGTGACCCACGCAAATCAGATCGACGATGACGTCGCGATCGCCTGCGTGAACGCCGCCCTCGACGCGGGAATCACCTCCTTTGATACCGCAGACATCTACGCGAACACCGAGGCTGAGGCGGTGCTCGGCAGGGCGTTGGACGGGCAGCGGCGCGAGTCGCTGGAGATCTTCACCAAGGTCTTTTGGCCCACGGGACCGCGCGGCGCCAACGACGCGGGCCTCTCCCGCAAACACATCCTCGAGTCAATCGACGGCTCGCTGCGGCGCCTGCGCACCGACTACGTCGACCTCTACCAGGCTCACCGCTTCGACTACTTCACTCCGTTGGAGGAGACGATGACGGCCTTCGCCGACGTGGTCCGCCGCGGCAAGGCGCTCTACATCGGTGTCAGCGAGTGGACCGCCGACCAGATCCGCGCCGCCGCCACCTACGCCCGCGAACTCGGCTTTGGCCTCATCTCGAACCAACCGCAGTACTCCGCCCTCTACCGGGTCATCGAGGCCGAGGTCATCCCCGCGAGCCTCGACGCCGGGCTCGGCCAGATCGTGTGGTCGCCCATGGCTCAGGGGGTGCTTTCCGGCAAGTACCTCCCTGGCGAGTCGGCTCCCGCAGGGTCGCGCGCGGCGTCAGTGCCGCTGGACCAGACCGGGATTGATCGTTTCTTGGACGATGACGTGCTGACGCGAGTCCAGCTCCTGCGTCCCCTCGCCTCGGATCTGGGGCTCACGATGGCGCAGTTCGCCTTGGCGTGGGTGCTTCAGAACCCGGCGGTGTCGGCCGCCATTGTCGGGGCCTCGCGCCCCGAGCAGGTGGTGGAGAACGTCAAAGCCTCCGGGGTCGTGATCCCGCCCGATGTCATGGCTCAGGTCGACGAGGTACTCGGCGACGTCGTCAAGCACGGTCCCGCCCTGTCCATCTCGCCTCGCAAGCCGATGACCTGAGGGTTTACCGCATCCGCAGCGCCCGGTTGATCCGCCCCGGCCAGCCTGGGCCTTGGTAGATGAACGCGGTGAAGCCTTGGACCATCGTCGCACCGGCGTCGAGGTAGGCGTGGGCGTCCTCCGCTGAGGAGATCCCGCCGACCCCGATGATGGTCTTGTCGGGTCCCAGGGCCTTGCGCAGGTTCGCGACCACACGCAGGCCGCGATCCAGCAGCGGCGGTCCCGACAGGCCTCCCGGCCCCTGGTCGTGATCAATCGTCGTGTTGACCGCCACGATCCCGTCGAGCCCCAGCTCGCTCACGAGGGCGGCGATCGCCTCAATGTCCTGGTCATCCAGGTCGGGAGCGATCTTGACGAGTAGGGGGGTCGGGCGCGCGCCCGGATCCTCACCCATCGAGGCATCCGCGCCCTCCCGCGCCGCGATGAGAATAGGCCGCAGGGCGTCCACCGCCTGGAGGTCCCGCAGCCCAGGCGTGTTGGGCGAGGAGACATTGACCACGAGGTAGTCGGCGTGGCGAGCCAGCAACCGCGCGCTTGTCCGGTAGTCAGCGGGAGCCTGGTCGAGCGGCGTGACCCGCGATTTGCCGATGTTGACGCCGATGACGGCCCGCGCCCCCGCTCGCCGTCGCCGGAGCGCCGCCAGCCGCCGAGCCACCCGCGCCGCGCCAGCATTGTTGAAGCCCATCTGGTTGCGCAGAGACTCCTCGGGGATGTTGCGCCACGAACGCGGCTTCGGATTGCCTTCCTGGGCCACCGCCGTCACCGTCCCCACCTCGACGTGGGAAAAACCCAAGGCCAGGATGCCCAGGACAGCGGTCGCGTTCTTGTCGAACCCCGCCGCCACGCCCATAGTCCCCTCGAGCCCGCTCGGAAATACCCCGATGGACGATGACGGCCCTGACCTTGGTCTCAGCCCCCGGCCCAGGAGCACGCGAACCAGGGCCCGTGCCGGCGGCACCTTCCCTGCCAGCCCAATCATCTCGATTGCGAGATGGTGGGCAAGCTCTGGATCCATCCGGGCGAACACTAGGCGGAAGAAGGCGCGGTACACGCCCCGAACGGTACTACCTCGCCGCTAGGATCGCTGCATGACATCACTTACGCTTTTCCCAGGTCCCTATGCCTCCGTCGCTGCCGATGCGATCATCCTCCCCATGGAGGCGGGGCCTTCGGGACCCAGGCTGGCCGATGCGGAGTCCTGGCCCAAGGATGCCGCACAGTACCTGACCTCCGCTTTGGCCGCCGTCGGAGCCACCGGGAAGCCCGGGGAGCTCGTCAAGCTTCCGGCGCCGGACGGGTTCAGGGCGAGGGCCGTCATCGTCTGCGGGTTGCCGGAGACGAAGGCCAAGCCGGGCGATCCGACCACACCGGACCAGGCGGAGGCGCTGCGGCGTGCCGCGGGCGAGGCGACGCGGGCGGCCGAGGGCTACGAGGCGGTCGCGCTGGCGTTTCCGGCCAGCGATGACCATGAGGTCGGGGCGATCGGCGTGGGCGCTTGGCTGGGGACCTACCGGTTCGATGCCTTCCGGACCACCAAGAAGCCGGCGCTGCCAACCAGGCTCATCATCGCTGGTCCTGCGGCGAAGATCCCCCGCGCCAATGATGCGCTCGCAAGGGCCTCGGTCATCTGCGAGCAGGTGACCAACGGGCGGGACCTGGTCAACACGCCTGCGAACAAGCTCAACCCTGCTCTCGTCGCCGAGCGCGTGAAGGAGTTGGCGAAGCCGGTGGGTGCGACGGTCGAGGTTCTCGACGAGGAAGCGCTGGCTGCAGGAGGGTATGGCGGGATTCTCGCCGTGGGCCAGGGGTCGATCAACCCGCCCCGGCTCGTCAAGGTCTCCTGGAAGCCGCCGAAGGTCGCCTATACGTTGGCGCTGGTCGGCAAAGGAATCACCTTCGACTCCGGCGGGCTGTCACTCAAGCCGCCCAAGGCGCAGGAGACGATGAAGTGCGACATGGCCGGTGCCGCGACGGTCCTCGGGGCGGTGCTGGCGGCGGCGCGGTTCAAGCTCCCAATCGCCGTCACGGCATGGCTGGCACTGGCGGAGAACATGCCCTCAGGGAAGGCGCAGCGACCCGGCGACATCATCACGATGCTCGACGGCACGACGGTCGAGGTGCTCAACACCGATGCCGAGGGACGGCTGGTCCTGGCGGACGCCATCGTCGCTGCTCGGCGTGATGGGGCGGACGCCATCATCGACGTCGCGACGCTCACCGGCAACCAGGTGGCGGCGCTGGGCGAGCGGATTGCCGGAGTGATGGGTGATTCCGAGCTTCGCGAGAAGGTCCTGGCGGCCTCACGCGACGTCGGCGAGCCCCTCTGGCCCATGCCGCTGCCCGCGCCCATGAAGTCAGAGCTGGATTCCTCCATCGCGGACGTGAAGAACATCGCGGGCCCCAACGCCGGAATGCTGACTGCCGGGCTGTTCCTAGAGCGGTTCGCCGGCAAGACGCCCTGGGTTCACATCGACATCGCCGGCCCGGCGTTCAACACGACCAAGCCCTACGGCCACGTGCCTGAGGCGGGAACGGGTTGGGGGATTCGCACCCTCATCACGCTCCTGCGGAGCCACCTGTAGGGGGTTGCCTACTGCGGCGCGATGCGACCGCGGTTCGCTTGGTCCCAGGCGCGCATCCGTGGCGGGTAGCCGGTGAAGTTGACGTCGTAGATCGGCATGCTGAGTTCCGCCGCGATCTCTCGGGCGGCGCGCGCGTCTGGTACTTTGCGCCGCGTCCACTCCCCTGTGGTCGCGATGAGCAGGATCGTTGTCGGTGTCTGGGGGGTCGGCGGCTCTATGTAGGCCTCCACTCCCACGCGGCTGCGCTGGAATGAGGCGAGATGCGCCATCGTCGCCGCCCTCAGATCCCGTTGGCTTGGCGAGGCGCTCGCTTCTTCGCCCTTCCGGCGCCGCTTAAACAAACCCATACCCCAACCCTATCCGCGCCCAGGGCGTTGGCTCAGCGGCCCCTCCCGCCACCGCTCCCCATCGTCGAGCGTGTGGAAACCTGAGGACTAAGGTGGTGTGACAGCGTGGTTGTCCCTCGCAAATCCACATACTCGGCGTGGAGGGGCGGATAGGGTGGGGGCGTGGCAGCGGCGTTACGGGACATCTTGGAGGCGTCTAGGCGGATCGTCTTCTTTGGCGGGGCGGGAGTGTCGACGGAGAGCGGGATCCCAGACTTTCGGTCGGCGGACGGGCTGTACGCGGGAGGCGGGACCGCCCGGTTTTCTCCCGAAGAGGTGCTCAGCCGCAGTTTCTTCCTGCGCTACCCCGAGGAGTTCTACGCCTTCCACCGGGCCCACATTCTGCATCCGGAGGCTGAACCCAATCCGGCCCATCGGGCGTTGGCCGCCCTGGAACGCGACGGGAAGCTCGCGGCCGTGGTCACCCAGAACATTGACGGGCTACACCAACGGGCCGGGTCAAAGCGGGTGCTGGAGTTGCACGGAAGCGTCCACCGCAACTACTGCCAGGACTGCGAGCGGCGGTTCGGCCTGGAGACCATCCTCGGTTCCACCGGCGTGCCGCGATGCCCCTGCGGCGGGGTGATTCGTCCCGATGTCGTCCTCTACGAGGAGCCCCTCGACACCGACGTCATCACCGAGGCGGTCACGGAGATCGCCCGCGCCGACACCCTCATCGTGGGGGGAACCTCGCTCGTGGTCTACCCAGCGGCCGGCCTTGTCCACCACTTTTCCGGCGAAAACCTGGTCCTCATCAATCGCGAGGCAACCCCGCTCGATCGCCGCGCCACCCTCGTCATCCGCGCCCCCATCGGCCAGACCCTGGCCCCCTTCGCCCAGGACACCACATGACTGACCGCCTCAGCCCCGCACCCTCCGCCCAGGACGCCATGACCGGTCACCTCCCCGCCGCCCCCTTCGCCCAGGACACCCCATGACTGACCGCCTCTTTGTCGCCGCGTTCCCGCCGGACGCCATCGTCGATGATCTCGAAGCCCTCATCTCTCCGCGCCGCGGCCTCACCTACCCATGGCGCTGGTCACCGCCCCAAAACTGGCATCTCACCCTCGCCTTCCTGGGCGACACTCCTGAGGACCGCCAACCCCGCCTCCTTGACGCCCTAGCCGACGTCGCTGCCACGGCGACCCCCTTCACCCTCGAGCTAGCCGGAGGCCACGCGATTCCCTCCCCTAACAACGCCCGCGTCCTCACCCTCACCGCCACCCAGGGATCAGCGCAAGCGACCCACCTCGCCGCGCGTCTGCGTTCCGCCTGCTCCCAGGCCGGCGTCCCCCCTGATGGGAAGCGCTTCTTCGCTCACCTCACCCTAGCCCGCTCCCGCAACCCCGCCTCAGCCCACCAGCTCCTCCCCTTCCTCGACACCATCCCTCCCCTCACCTGGGACGTCCGCGACATCACCCTCGTGGCCTCCACCCTCACCCGAGGCGCCTCCACCTACCAAGACGTCCGCACATTCCCGCTGACGGGCTAGCGGGCTAGATGTCGTAGTAGAGGTCGAACTCGTGGGGGTGGGGGCGGACTCTGATGGGGTCTACTTCGTTCTTGGTCTTGTAGTCGATCCAGGCGTCGATTAGGTCGGGGGTGAAGACGTCGCCTTCGGTGAGGAAGTCGTGGTCCCCCGCCAGTGCGGCGAGCGCTTCGGGGAGGGATGACGGTCCCTGGGGGATTCCCGCGTGCTCCTCGGGAGGAAGCTCGTAGAGGTCCTTGTCGATCGGGGCAGCGGGCTCGAGACGTCGGCGGATTCCGTCGAGTCCGGCCATCAGCTGGGCAGAGAATGCGAGATACGGATTGCAGGAGGGATCGGGAATCCGGAATTCGATCCGCTTTTCTCCCGGCGCCACTCCTGTGACAGGAATGCGAATGCAGGCCGAGCGGTTCCGGGCCGAGTACACCAGATTGATAGGCGCCTCAAACCCAGGTACCAGCCGGTGATACGAGTTCACCGTCGGATTGGTGAACGCCATCAACGCCGCAGCGTGGGCCAAAAGCCCTCCGATATACCATCGTGCGACATCCGAGAGCCCTCCGTAGCCTCGTTCGTCGTAGAACAATGGCCGTCCCTCAGCCCACAGACTCTGATGACAGTGCATTCCTGAGCCGCTGTCTCCAAAGACCGGCTTTGGCATGAAGGTCGCGGATCTTCCTTCCTCCCACGCCGTGTTCTTGACGACGTACTTGAACTTCATTAGGTCGTCCCCGGCGGCTAGCAGCGAGGAGAACCGGTAGTTGATCTCCTGTTGACCAGCGGTTCCGACCTCGTGGTGGGCACGCTCAACCTCGAGCCCTACCGACGCCAGGCGCGCACACATCTCGTCGCGTAGGTCCGCGTAGTGATCCAAGGGAGGAACGGGGAAGTAGCCGCCCTGGAAGCGGGTCTTGTACCCCAAGTTCCCGCCGGGCTCCTCGCGCCCTGTATTCCACGAAGCCGCCTCGGAGTCCACAGAATAGAAAGACTCGTGCGCGCCGGATGAATAGCGAACGTCGTCGAACACGTAGAACTCCGCCTCGGGAGCGAAATACGCCGTGTCAGCAATACCGGAAGACCGCAGGTACCCCTCCGCCTTCGAGGCCACGTTCCGTGGGTCCCGCGAATACGGCTCCCCCGTGAAGGGGTCAACAATCGAGCAATTCAGAACCAGAGTCTTCCGCGAACGGAACGGATCAACAAATGCAGACCCAGCGTCGGGCATCAACTTCATGTCGGACTCGTGGATCGCCTGAAATCCGCGAATCGACGATCCATCGAACATGAGGCCATCTAGGAACACGGACCGAGTGAACCCCGACGCCGGAATCGTGAAGTGCTGC
>WQYN01000065.1 GCA_009781225.1 Micrococcales bacterium
CGATCCTCGCCATCGTCGGCTTCTTGGCTTGGTATTGGGCGAATCGGGTGGATCGGCTGCATCGGGGGGTGGAGGCGGCGCGCGCCTCGCTCGCGGTGCAGTTGGCGACGCGAGCGGGAGCGGCGCTGGACCTGGCGCAAAGTGGTCTGTTGGATCCGGCGTCGAGTCTGGTGCTGGGCGAGGTCGCGCGGCAGTGCTTGGACCTCGGGAGTCGGGCGCTGGGTGAGGAGTCGCGGGGGGCGCGACTGTCCGCCGAGGACGCGGACTGCCAGTCGGAGCTCTCCGAGGCGGTCGCGATGGCCCTGGAACCCGCCGCGGATGCGGAACCCCTGCCCGCGGAGGCGCTAGCAGGACTCTCTCAGGCGTGGTACCGCGCAAAACTCGCGCGGCGCTTCTACAACGAGGCCGTCAGAAAAGCCATCCACCTGCGCAAACACTGGGGTGTCCGAGTCTTCCGACTAGCGGGCCACACCGCGATGCCCCAACCCTTCGACATGAACGACGACTGGCCCCCCGGCCTGGAGCGGATGTAGTCGCTCAGCGCGGCGGTGAGGGTGCGGGGCAGGGAGCGCCGGTAGGATCGGCTCAGTATTCGCTTCCGTCCGAGGGGACTTCGATGTCAGGCCATTCCAAGTGGGCGACGACCAAGCACAAGAAGGCTGCGGTTGACGCCAAGAGGGGCAAGCTGTTCGCCAAGCTCATCAAGAATGTCGAGGTGGCGGCCCGCACGGGTGGAGGCGACCCGCAGGCGAACCCGACGCTCTACGACGCGATCCAGAAGGCGAAAAAGTCCTCGGTCCCCAACGAGAACATCGACCGCGCCGTCAAGCGCGGCTCCGGCGCCGAGGCCGGGGGAGCGGACTACCAGAACATCACCTACGAGGGCTACGGCCCTGGTGGCGTGGCACTTCTCGTCGAGTGCCTCACCGACAATCGCAATCGCGCCGCCTCCGATGTCCGGGTGGCCGTCACCCGCAACGGGGGGACGATGGCGGACCCCGGCTCGGTCTCCTACATGTTCCATCGCAAGGGGGTCATCATCGTTCCGGCGACGGACGGCGTGGATGAGGACACCGTCATGGAGGCGGTCCTCGACGCCGGCGCCGAGGAGGTCAACGACCTGGGTGAGGCCTATGAGATCGTCACCGAGGCGACAGACCTGGTCCCCGCCCGCAAGGCCCTTCAGGAAGCCGGGATCGACTACGACTCGGCCGACGTCAACTTCATCGCATCCGTCCAGGTCGAGGTGGACGTCGACGGCGCGAAGAAGATCCTGCGGCTGATCGACGCCCTCGAAGACCTCGACGATGTCCAAGACGTTTTCGCGAACTTCGATGCCTCCGACGAGGTGATGGCCCAGGCTGAGGCGTGAGGGTCCTCGGCGTTGATCCTGGGCTGACCCGCTGCGGCTTTGGCGTGGTGGAGACGGCGCGGGGTCGCAAGGTCACGCTCGTCGCGGTCGGGGTCGAGCGCAGCGACGCCTCCCAGCCCCTGGACCAGCGGCTCCTCGCGATTGACGGCGCGATCAGCGCTTGGCTGGACCTCCACCAGCCCGATGCCGTCGCGGTGGAACGCGTGTTCGCCAGGCGAGATCTCGGGACGGCCACCGCCACCGCGCAAGTGGCGGGACTCGCCATCGTGCAAGCTGCCCGGCGAGGGATCGAGGTGGGACTGCACACGCCCACGGAGATCAAGGCGTCGGTGACGGGCTCGGGCCGGGCGGGAAAAGCGCAGGTCGAGCACATGGTCGCGCGGCTGCTCGGCGTCGAGGAGGTGCCAGGCCCGCCGGATGCCGCCGATGCGCTCGCCCTGGCGATCTGCCACGCCTGGCGACCGGTTGCGTTGTCAACCACGCCGGATGCCCAGACCTCGGCGCAGAAGGCGTGGATTGAGGCCGAGCGCGCGGCGCGGCGGCATCCCCGTGTCCCCGGCCGGTGATACGGTGATTCGCACAGTTGTTCGCTTGAGCGCCAGGCGCACGTCCGACGTGCTGGGAAGGGAGTGGCCGTGATCGGCTCGCTGCGCGGGAGGGTGGTCTCCGCGCGTGGCAGCGTTGTGCTGCTGGAGTGCGGAGGCGTCGGATTTGAGATCCACGCGACCCCCGCCGCGCTTGCACTCGCGACGCCCGGCCAGGAGACCACGCTGCGGACAACGCTGGCGGTCAAGGAAGACTCCCTAACCCTCTACGGCTTTGCGAACGATGACGAGCGCGAGGCCTTCGCGGCCGTCCAGACCGTCTCGGGGATAGGTCCCCGGATCGCGATGGCTGTGCTCGCCCAGATGACCCCCACCCAGCTCGCGGCCGCCGTTGCGAGCGGTGACACCGCGGCCCTCAAGCGCGTCCCTGGCATTGGTCAAAAAGGCGCGCAGCGGCTGGTCCTAGAGCTGGCCGGCAAGCTAGTCGGTGTGGACGATGTAGGAGCAACAGCAGGTCTGCCAGGTGCATCTGGCGAGGTGGTGGCGGCGCTCGTGGGGCTGGGGTACCGCGAAGACCTGGCCACGGAGGCGGTGAGGGGCGTCGCTAGCCAGGGTGCGCCATCGTCCGTGGCGGAGCTATTGCGCGCGGCGCTGCGAACCCTGGGAGGGCGGCCGTGATGAGCGACGACGGGGCGGGGCTGACGGCGTCGCGGGAGGCGCTGAGTCCGTCGGCGGACTCCTCGGAGCGGGCACTGGAGGCGGCGCTGCGGCCGAAGCGGCTGACGGAGTTTGTGGGGCAGAAGGTGGTGCGTGACCAGCTGCAACTGGTGTTGGATGCGGCGCGGGCACGCGGGACATGCCCGGATCACGTCCTGCTGTCGGGCCGCCGGGGCTGGGGAAGACAACGCTCGCGATGATCATCTCGGGCGAGTTGGGCGTGCCGATGCGCGTGAGCTCGGGGCCGGCGATTCAGCATGCCGGGGATTTGGCGGCGGTGCTGTCGTCCTTGGAGGAGGGCGAGGTGCTGTTCATCGACGAGATTCACCGGCTGGCTCGGCCCGTGGAGGAGATGCTTTACGTGGCGATGGAGGACTTTCGGGTGGACATCGTCGTGGGGAAGGGGCCGGGGGCAAACGCGATCCCGTTGACGCTGCCACCGTTCACCGTGGTGGGGGCGACGACGCGCTCGGGGCTGCTGCCGGCGCCTCTGCGCGACCGGTTCGGGTTCACGGGACACCTCGACTACTACGAACCGGCGGAACTGGAGCAAGTGCTGGCGCGGTCCGCGTCTCTTTTAGGCCTTGAGCTGACACGGGAAGCCGCCTCGGAAATCGCTCGACGCTCGCGTGGGACACCTCGAATCTCGAACCGTCTTCTGCGTCGAGTACGGGATTGGGCGCAGGTGAGAGGCTCAGGCGTGGGGGATCACGAGGCAGCGATGGCAGCTCTCGCGGTCTATGAGGTTGACGCTCTGGGTTTGGACCGGCTCGACCGGGCCGTGTTGCAGGCGTTGGTGACCCGATTTTCTGGGCAACCCGTGGGACTGTCGACTCTCGCCGCCGCTGTGGGGGAAGAGCCCGATACGATCGAGACCGTGGTCGAGCCATTCTTGCTGCGTGAGGGGCTAATTGCCCGCACCCCTCGGGGTCGGATGGCAACGCCTGGAGCCTGGGAACACTTCGGTCTGACTCCGGGGGGTGGGGTGGGGCAAGGGGCCCTCGACCTCACAACGGGGGGCTAACGCAATGCCGAGTTCCCTGATACGGGCGAAGTCACCTAGAATCTGCGGTGACGTCTTCACGATCGAAGGAGCCTAAACCCTGTGATTCACGCCCTTGCGCTTGTCCTTGTCTTCGCGGAGGACACCCCCCTTCCGTCGGGTGAGGGGGCAGCCTCCCCCGGGAGGAACCCCATTTTCACGTGGGGCCTCCTCGTTCTCATGGTGATCATGTTCATGGTCATGCAGCGCCGAGCCAAGAAGAAGGCCGGGGACGCTACCGCCTTCCGCCGGGAGCTTGCTCCTGGTCAGCGCGTTGTGACCCAGGGCGGGATGATAGGGATGATCAGCCGGATTGACGGTGACATCGTCACCATCATGTCGGCCTCCGGCGACGAGTCGGCATGGTTGCGCCGCGTGGTGCAAGGTGTCGTGGATGACGAGCAGTGGGAGGCGCTGACCGCCGAGTATCCTGAAGAGTCTGAGGAGCCTGAAGACGAGGCGCCCAACGCTATCGACGAGGACACCCCCGAGGTAGACAAGCCGTAACAACAGCGCTGAACCCAGCCACGCGCGCCCGGAAGGGCCGCGCCCAACTGAGACGAAAGAAGAGACACAAGGTGGCCGCAGGTAAGAAATCCGGCAGGCCGGTGAGGACCCTGGTGACCCTCGCCGTCATCGTCGGCGCCATTTACGGCGCGGTGGGGGCGGGGTCCAAGGCATCCGACGCCTCCTTCAAACCGGGACTGGCGCTCGACCTCATGGGCGGAACCCAGCTCATCCTCAAGCCCGTCGCGGCGGAAGGTAATGCTGCCCCCTCTGCCGAGGCGTTGTCCCAGGCCGTGGGCATTATCCGTCAGCGTGTGGACGCCTCTGGTGTCTCGGAGGCGGAAATCACCTCCGAGGGTCAGGGCAACATCGTCGTCGGCATCCCCGGCACGCCCTCTGAGGAAGATCTCAACCTCGTCTCGAAGTCGGCGCGGATGACGTTCCGGACGGTCCTGCGTGAGGGAGGGGCAGAGGCGCCCTCACCGACCGCGTGGATGAACCGGACCTATCCGAACCCCGACTACACGCCGCCGCCTGAGCCCGAGCCCGAGCCCGAGCCCGAGGCCACTCCTGGCGACGAGGCAGCGCCAGGTGACGAGGCAGCGCCAGGCGATGAGGCGACGCCGCCGGAGGAGGGCGAGCCGACCGAGGAGGGCGCGAACCCCGAGCCCACGGTCACGGCAACGCCCACTCCCACCGGTGAGGCCTCCCCGAACGCCGCTCGCTCCCGCACCGATGATCCCCCAGCGGACGATGGCGCCCCAGAGGGTTCGATGCCCGAAATCACCCTTGATCCCTCCGGGGATGGCACCATCGACCTCGGTGACCTGCTGGGCGAGCAGCAAGCACCGGCCGACGATACTCCCGCCGCTGAGCCGCCGACGGTGGCCGGCTGGGACGACTACGACGCGCGGCTCACCGCGGCCATTGACCTAGCTCTCATCACCCCGGACATCGAAGAGAAGTACAACAACATCGACTGCTCGACTGTCGGTTCTGACACCGCCGCAGGACCCTCCGATGACGACGCCGTCCTCGTGACCTGCTCGGACAACCGCGGTGAGGGCGGCGAGGTCCAGTACGCGAAGTACATCCTCGGCCCGGTCATGGTTCTGGGCTCGACCATCTCCAACGCGCAAAACGGCTTGGCGACAAACCAGCAAGGCCAGCCGACGGGCGAATGGCAGGTGAGTTTGGGCTTCGACTCGACCGGTACGGACCATTTTGCCAAGGTGACCGAGAAGATTGTCGGGATGACCGAACCGCAGAACCAGTTCGCCATCGTGCTCGATGATCGTGTGATCTCAGCGCCGCGTGTGAACCAAGCGATCCCCAACGGCCAAGCCCAGATCACAGGCAACTTCACCTCCTCAAGCTCGCGGTCGCTGGCGAACCAGCTGTCCTTTGGCTCGCTGCCGATCAACTTTGCTGTCCAGTCCCGCGACCAGGTCTCGGCGACGCTGGGCACTGAAGCTCTGCAAAAGGGCCTGATCGCTGGTCTGGTAGGCCTTTTGCTCGTGGCGCTCTACTCGCTGGGGCAGTACAGGGCGCTGGGTCTTGTGACGATCCTGTCGCTCATCATCGCGACGGGGATCACCTACGGGACGCTGCTCGTGCTCTCCTGGGTCCAGGGGTACCGACTCTCACTTGCGGGGGTGGCGGGCATCATTGTGTCCATTGGTATTACCGCGGACTCGTTCATTGTCTACTTCGAGCGAATACGCGACGAGCTCCGCGATGGTCGACCATTGGGGCCGGCGATCGACCAGGCGTGGCTGCGCGCCCGGCGGACGATCTTCGCCTCCGACGCGGTCAACTTCCTCGCAGCCGCCGTGTTGTACGTGGTTTCGGTCGGTGGCGTGCGTGGCTTCGCCTTCACGCTGGGCTTGACGACGATCATGGACTTGGTCGTCGTCACGATGTTCACCCACCCGATCATCCTGCTCATCAGCAAGCTGCCACTGTGGGCCGACGGGCATCCCTGGTCGGGTCTGGATCCGCACCGGCTCGGCGCGCCTGGCGCGGTTCGCTACGCAGGACGCGGGCGCGTCTCGCGGGTTCCTGACGCTCCTGTCACCGTGGAGCAGGCCCTGGCGGCGACTCGCAACGAGCCAGTCGAAGAAGCTCCTGCTCCCAAGGCCTCACGGCTGGGGACCGCGACCAAGGTGGCTGGCGCTTCGAGCGGCCAATCCATCGCCGAACGTAAGGCCGCCGAGCGAGCAGCCAAGTCCAAGGGAGGGAGGTCCTGATGCCTAAGCGCAACTTCGCCGGATGGGGCAACAGCCTCTACACAGGCAAGCGTTCCTACAACATCGTCGGCCTTCGGCGACGTTTCATCGGGATTGGCGTGCTGTTCGTCGTCGTCTTCGGTTTCCTCATTTTCAAGCCGGGTCTGACGCTGGGGATTGAGTTCCGCGGCGGCTCGGTCTTCCGTGTCATCACGACCGAATCCTCGATTGACCTCGGAATCGCCGAGCACTCGATCAAGGAGATCGCCCCCCAGGAGGCCCCGCGCATCACCAAGGTGGGGCAGGGTTCGCTGCGTGCGGAGACTATGCACCTGGACAATGTCCAGACAGAGAAGATCCGAGAGGCTCTGGCGAGGGACTACGGCCTCGACCTCAACGACGTGACCTCGACCTTCATCGGCCCGGTCTGGGGCGCTGATGTGTTCGCCAAGGCCATGAGGGGCGCCGTCATCTTCCTTGTCCTGGTGATGATAGCGATGTCGCTCTACTTCAGAGCCTGGCGTATGGCCATCTCGGCCGGTATTGCTCTGATCCACGACCTTGTGGTGACCGTCGGCGTGTACGCCCTGGTGGGATTCGAGGTGACGCCGGCGACGATCGTCGGCTTCCTGACAATCTTGGGCTACTCGCTCTACGACACTGTCGTCATCTTCGACAAGGTCCGGGAGAACACCCAAGGTGTGCTTGACCAAACGCAGTACACCTATGCCGAGGCGGCGAACCTGGCGCTCAACCAGACTCTGGTCCGCTCGATCAACACCTCGGTGGTCGCGATCTTGCCCGTGGCTTCGATTCTCTTCATCGGCGCCTTCCTCATGGGAGCCGGGACCCTGCGAGACCTCTCGCTGGCTCTGTTTGTCGGCATGGCGACCGGCATCTACTCCTCGGTCTTCGTCGCGACCCCCTGGGAGGTCGCCCTGCGATCCCGGGAGAGAAAGATCAACCAGCACACCACCAAGGTCGAACAACGCCGCGCCGCAGCCGGAGACTCCGGCGAGAAGACCCAGGTCTCCCGCCTGACCCCCATCGGCGCCATCCGTCCCGGAGCCCACCAAGGCCGAGCCGCCCAACCCAAACGCCGCCCCGCCAAGCGGTAATCCCGACTCTCGCCATCGGCGCTGCCCGGCTCCTCGAGCGGCGCTGACCGCAGGCGTCGGCCTACCCAGCTCGGATAGGGTTGTTCCCGTGAGCGAGCGCAGTGTAGTGCGAGAGACCACCGTGTCTCTATTGTTCCTGGGCTTGGCGAGTGCCGTGTGCTGTGGGCTAGTCGGGGCCTGCAGCGGAGGGGGCGAAGGCGAGGCGCTGCGGCCGAATGAGGCTGAGTATCGGGCGGCGATTCAGAAGGCGGCTGACTGCACGCGTGAGAAGGGCTGGGACGCCGGTCCAGTGGAGCGCGAAGTGGACTTGACCTGGAATTTCTCTGTCACCTGGCCGTCAGAGCCGCCTGACGAGGAGCATGGCCGCGCGATGAACGATGTTGCGGAATGCAAGGCTCTCTATGTCGACAACACGGGCATCTGGGAAAGATACAAGAACTCACTCCTCCTCAGCGGCGCCGAATGGGATAAGGCCTATCGGGTGATGATTGCCTGCCTGGAGGGTTTTGATGTGACAGGTGTGAGCGTGGGCGACTCGCTCATGACGGTCATGGAAAGAGTTGAGGCTGCGGGCGATTCTGCGCAGTTCCAGCTCTGCACGGTTGAGTACCGATGGCTTCTGTTCGGGGATGGTGACTGACGTGGCGTCGTCGAGTTCGCGGAGTCGGCGGGTCACTGGTCTTGTGTATGCGCTTGGTCTGACGCTGGCGGCTGGGAGCGCGGTGGGGTGTGCGTGGTTGGTGAGTCGTGGTGTGCCATCGGGGGTGTTGGCGCTGGACCCGGTGGTCGAGGTGGTGACGGCACCGGTCGTGTCGGTGGACTTGAGCTTTGTGACTGAGGCGGAGGCGACGGGACACTACTCGGCGGCGCCTGATGTGTTGTCCTCTGGGCGGTCGGGCGTGGTGACGGGGGTTGACGCGAAGCGCGGGGCGATTCTCAAAGCGGGATCGGTTGTCTACCACGTCGACGGGTTTCCCGTACGGGCCTACTACTCGAAGACGGTGCTATTTCGACCGTTGGAGTTGAGGGACCAGGGGCTTGACGTGCGGGCCGCTCAAAGGTTGCTGAGAGTGCTGCTGCCGAAGTCCGAGGTGCCGGTTGATGGGGTCGTTGGCGCGGCAATGGTGTCGGCGGTCAAGGACTATGAGCGGGCCCATGGAGTGGTGTGGCCGACGGGAATCATGGATCCGACATGGTTTGTGCGGATTCCCACCAAGGCTTATGAGGTGGGTTCGGTTCCGCTGGTTGTGGGCAAGGATGCGCCGGGTCGAGGAGAGCCGGTGGTCGTGGCCAAGTCACGCCTGACGCGGGCGGCGCTCACACCAGCCGGTGGGACAACTGGTGGCCCTGATGGGGTCTGGACCTTTGCCTGTGCTGGTCGGGAGACTGCGGTCACGCGGGAAGGCGATACGTGGACCTTCCAGAACCTCGACGAGTTGGCGGTGATGCTGGGGCCCACGAATCCTGATGGGTCGGATCCCACGGTTGCCGGATCGCTGAGGGTCGCGGATCCACGTGAGGGGCAGGGGGTTCCTCCGGCGGCTGTGGTCTACTCGCCGAGCGATTCTTCGATGTGTGTCCTCGTCAAGGAGGCAGACGGATCAACCACGACGCACCTACTCAGCGCGGTGGAGTCGTCTATCGGCGGATTGGCAGTGTTCGAGCCGACGTTGGCACCAGGCGCTGAGGTCGTGATGAACCCGGTCGAGGCGGTTGCGGGAGGTGCCGAGTGTCGCTCGCCCTGACGGACGTCTGGTTCAGGTATCGGACGATGCAGACCCATGTCCTTCAGGGGGTGTCGCTTGAGGTGGGGCGTGGGGAGTCGGTGGCGGTAATGGGACCGTCGGGTCGGGGCAAGTCGACTCTGCTGGGGGTTGCTGGACTGATCCTGAAAGCTGAGAAGGGCGAGGTGCGAATCGACGGGCATGTCAGGGCGCCGAGCGATGGTCCTGGTTTGCTGGGACAGTCCGTTGGGTGGATCCTCCAAACAGTCAGTCTCCTGCCCCGTCGTGGAGTGGTGGACAACGCGGCGATGCCGTTGTTGGCGGCGGGGTGGTCTCGCCGCGAGGCCCGCAGGGAGGCAGCCCGCCGACTGGATGCGGTGGGGATTGACCCCGAGGATGACCGCCAAGCGCGAACCCTGTCGGGAGGAGAGGCCCAGAGAGTGGGAGTGGCCCGCGCCCTGGCACCCAGGCCCGTCGTGCTGCTTGCTGACGAGCCGACCGCAAATCTTGATGCCAAGACAGCGGCGCTGGTTGGTCGGGTCTTGTTCGCGGCAGCTCGGGACACAGCGCTGGTGGTAGCCACCCATGATGAGGTTTTGGGCGCGATGGCCGATCGGATTGTCCGTCTGGGCGACCCGGTCGAGAGTCGGGAGCAGCCATGACATGGCGCCTGCGTGAACTCCTCACCGAGGCGCGCAGCGGGATCGGCCCGCGGGGCATCGCCGTTGGGCTGATTGCCCTGACGGGACTCGCAGCGGCTGCGACAGTGTCCGGTATGCAGGCTGAGGGGGCCATTCGTCAAGAGAACAGTCTTCGACGCGATGGCTCCCTGGTGGTGGCCGTCCAGTACCGCGACGGTGAGGACATGGAGCGTCAACGGCCACTCAAAGGGCGAGATTGCGAGCGGCTGAACGGACTGGGCGGCGTGCAGGCGGCGGGAGGGATCCTCCTCGAAAGGCCACCAGCGCCGGTGCCGTTCCCCGAAGGCCCCGGAATTCCGGCCTTGCATGTCACGCCCCACGCCCTCACTGTCTGGCAAGCAGAAGCGCCCATGGACGAGATCGTCATAGGACCCGATCTCGAGGACCTCGGCACGGTAACCGTGGGCACAGCGCTGATCTGGGATGCCGGGCCTGCGTACCAGGTTGGATCACGCGCCGACGCGTACATTCCGCACAGCGGCCTTCGGTCAGCGGTCATGATTCCCCACCACGCGGATGCGAACCTGTCAGAGTGTTGGATCAAGGTGTCCCCGGGAAACCAGCGGCTTGGGCTAGAGCTTGCCACCGCAGTGTTTTCTCAAGCCCAGGTCGAGATCGTCCCCTGGCTGACTGCCCAGACCCAGACCCTGTCCCCCACCCAGCAGTGGCACGCCTTCGTCGATTGGCATCCCTGGTTCGCCGTCGCGGTGTTCCTGGCCCTGGTCATCTTCGTCATAACGTGGTCCAGACGCTCGGAGATGGCGGTCTACAGGGCGTTTGGAACCACGAACGGCGAACTGACCCTCCTGATCACCGCAGAGACAGCCGTCGTGCTCCTTCCGGCCGCCCTGGTCGCCTGCGCCATCAGCGTGACCGTGACTGCTGGTCTTGCGGACGGAACCATTCCCACGGACCTGGCGTCCGTCATCGTGCGCATTCTTGGCTCGACGACTCTCCTTACGCTGGGACTGACCCCCGTCGCGGCTCGCCTGGCCATTCGGGGAACCATCGCCGACCAACTCAAGGACCGGTAGCGGGTCAGCCGCCTATGATGGGCGAGTGGCTGAGGGGACCGAGACGGTTGAGGCGCCTCGATCTCGATCGTGGTGGCCGGGGGGCAGGGCAGCTGCGCCTCCGGAGGCGCTCCGGCCCGTCCTGAAGGCGCTGAAGGCGCGGCATCCCAAGTCGGACCCGGCGATTGTCGAGAAGGCCTACCGCGTTGCCGAGCGGGTGCACGAGGGGCAGGTCAGGAAGTCGGGGGAGCCCTACATCACCCACCCGGTCGCGGTGGCGACCATCCTCGCTGAACTGGGGATGGAGGAATCGACCCTGGCGGCGGCCCTGCTTCACGACACGGTTGAGGACACGCCCTACTCGCTGGAGGAACTCACCGAGGAGTTCGACCCAACGATCGCGGCGCTCGTCGATGGGGTGACCAAGCTCGACAAGGTCGTCTACGGGGAGTCCGCGCAGGTCGAGACCGTGCGGAAGATGGTGATCGCGACCGCACGGGACATCCGTGTTCTGCTCATCAAGCTGGCGGATCGGCTTCACAACGCGCGGACCTGGCAGTACGTCAGTGAGGACTCGGCCAAGGCCAAGGCGACGGAGACGCTGGAGATCTACGCTCCCCTCGCACACCGGCTGGGGGTCAACACGATCAAGTGGGAGCTGGAGGACCTGTCGTTTGCCACGCTCTATCCCAAGATGTACGACGAGGTTGTCCGGATGGTCGCCGAGCGCGCCCCGGCCCGCGACGAGTACCTAGGAAAGGTCATTGAGCAGGTCAGGGACGATCTGCGGCGCGGGAAGATCAAGGCAATGGTCACCGGGCGGCCCAAGCACTACTACTCCGTTTATCAGAAGCTCATTGTTCAGGGCCGCGACTTCTCCGACATCTACGACCTGGTGGGAGTGCGCGTCCTGGTGGACAGTGTGGGCGACTGCTACGGGGTACTCGGCGCGATCCACGCCCGGTGGAATCCGGTCCCCGGGCGGTTCAAGGACTACATCGCGATGCCGAAGTTCAACGTCTACCAGTCGTTGCACACGACCGTGATCGGCCCCGGCGGCAAGCCCGTCGAGATCCAGATCCGCACCCAGGAGATGCACAAGGTGGCGGAGTTCGGCATCGCTGCCCATTGGCGGTACAAGGAGGGCGGAGAGGCCTCGGGGATGACGGGGGTCCAGGACATGGCCTGGCTCCGGCACCTCGCTGACTGGCTTCGCGAGACCGAAGACTCCGGTGACTTCCTCGAAGAGCTGCGGTATGACATTGGGTCCGCGGAGGTGTACGTGTTCACCCCGAAGGGGGACGTCATCGTCCTGCCGGCGGAGGCGACGCCCGTGGACTTTGCCTACGCTGTCCACACGGAGGTGGGGCACCGGACGGTGGGCGCGCGGGTCAACTCCCGGCTGGTCGCGCTGGAGACGGCGCTGGTCACGGGGGATGTGGTGGAGATTCTCACGACGAAGGGGCAGGAGGCGCGCCCGTCGCGGGACTGGCTCGACTTTGTCAAGACTCCTCGTGCACGAAACAAGATTCGCCAGTGGTACACAAAGTCGCGGCGTGAGGAAGCGGTCGACAAGGGCAAGAACCTCATCACGAAGGAGTTGCGGCGGCTCCACTTGCCGATGCAGCGCCTGATGTCCCGTGAGGTGCTCATGGGCATCGCGGCCGACCTGCGGCAACCGGATGTCTCGGGTCTGTACGCCGCGGTGGGCGAGGGGCACATCTCGCCCCAGGCTCTTGTCGAGCGCATCACGACTGCGCTTGGTGGGGAGAGCGGCAACGAGGAGGACCTCGCCGAGGTGACGCGCCCGGGCACCCGGTCCAAGGCCTCGCACCGCAACGCTTTTGATCCCGGCATTGTGGTCGATGGCGTCGCGGATGTCCTCGTCAAACTCGCCCGCTGCTGCACGCCCGTTCCCGGGGACGAGATCCTCGGGTTCATCACCACGGGCGATGGGGTCTCCGTACACCGCGCGACCTGCGCAAACGCTGAGAGCCTGCGCGCGAAGTCCGAGCGGATCGTGGCCGTGGCCTGGTCGGGGAAGACGGCGGGGACGTTCCTGGTCCAGATCCAGGTCGAGGCGCTGGACCGCAACGGCCTGCTCGCCGACATCACCCGCGCTCTGACCGACTCCCATGTGAACCTAGTCGCGATGACGATGGCGACGAATGACGAGGCGGTGGCGTCCTCGCGGTTCACCTTCGAGATGGCAGAGCCGCAGCATCTCAACGCGGTCCTAGCGTCCGTGCGAGGGGTAGAGGGCGTCTTCGACGTGTTCCGAGTCACCGGGACGACGGCGCGGCGGGTGGCGGAGGAGCCTACCGCGGGTGGTCCAGCGCCTGCGTGAGTTGGGCGAGCGCGCGCTCCATCACCGCATGTGGAACCGCCGCCGTGAGCCTGAGGAAACTGTCGCTATCGTCCCCGAAATCGCGCCCATTGCCTAGCCAGACCCCCGCCTCATCTTCCGCCCAGCGCAGGAGGTCA
>WQYN01000066.1 GCA_009781225.1 Micrococcales bacterium
AAGCCACCGCTTCACGCCCGAGGTATCGATGCAGATCCAACACGCTCTTGGGGCTGACATCATCTTCGCCTTCGATGAATGCACCACGCTCGTCAACACCCGCGCCTACCAGGAAGCCTCCGTTGCACGGACTGAGGCCTGGGCTGAGCGGTGCCTGGCGGAGCACGTTCGGCTGGGGTCTGCGCAGGGGCCCGCGCTGTTCGCCGTGGTCCAAGGCGCGCAGCACGAGGACCTGCGTCGCATGGCTGCGCGCCGTCTCGCCGCTCTCCGCGTCCCATCATCGACGCACGATGACGGAGCTTCCTTCGACGGGTTCGGCATCGGTGGCGCTCTGGAAAAGGAGAATCTCGAGTCGATCGTGGGATGGGTGAGTTCCGAGCTGCCCGAAAACAAACCGCGCCACCTGCTTGGGATCAGCGGCATTGACGACCTGTTCGCCGGCGTCGCCGCAGGGGCCGACACCTTCGACTGTGTTGCCCCCACCCGAACAGCCCGCCACGGCGCGGCCTTTACCCCCCGCGGACCAGTCAATGTCAAACGCGCCGGCTTCCGCTCGGACTTCAGCCCCCTCGACTCCGACTGCGACTGCTACACCTGCGCCCACTACTCCTGCGCCTACCTCCATCACCTAGTCCGAGCAGGAGAAATGACCGGCGCCACCCTCCTGACGATCCACAACCTCCGCTGGATCATCCGCCTTGTGGACACCATGCGCGAGGCCATCCCCGCCGGAACCTTCCCCGCCCTCCGCCAAGAAACCCTCGCCCACTACCACCCCCACCCCGCGTGACCCCGCCGCCCTCTACTCAGGGCGGAGGCGGCGGATGGCGGCGTAGGTCAGGGGGAGGAGGGCCGCTTCTATGAGGACCTTGTACAGGTAGCCGACCACCGCGTATCCCAGCCATTGGGTGCCGGTGATTACACCGAAGAAGGCGATGAAGCAGAAGACGGCGGTGTCCGCGGCCTCGCCGACCACCGTGGAGCCGAGGAGCCGGAGCCAGAGGGATCGCTCGCCCGTCACCTTCTTGATCCGGACCAGCACCCAGGCGTTGAGAAGCTGGCCCACGAGGTAGGCCACCAGCGAGGCGGCGACTATGCGCGGGACAAACCCCAGCACCGCCTCGAACCCCTCTTGGTTCTCCCAGTTCGACGCCGGCGGCAGCAGCTGCACCGCCCAGAACGTCAAGGAGGCGAGCAGCCCCAAGGCAAACCCGAGGACGATGGCGCGTCTCGCCGCAGCAAAACCCCACACCTCAGCCAGCACATCACCGAGGATGTAGGTCAACGGGAAGAGGAGAGCTCCGCCATCGACCGTCACAGGCCCCAGCGCAATGAGCTTGACGGCCGCGACGTTTGAGATGAGAAGCAGACCGCAAAAGGAAGCAACGACCAGCGCGTAGGTGAGGCCCACAGGCGCAGCTCGGGGGGCGGACACCACCGCCCCAGGCTCATCCCCCAAAGAACGCGCCACACCAACCACCGGATCCGACGACCCACCACCAGGGCCCTTAGGCCCTTCCCCAAGTGACACCACCAAACCGGCTACTTCAACAGGCCCATCCGACGCAGGATGCGGCCGCCAAAGCGACGGATCCGGCGGTACACCGACAGGGCCCTTGGGTTCTTCAGCGGCTGGATGATGCCGAACTCCGGGACAAAGATGCCGTTCTCCTCGCACATCACGGTCTCGTTGAGCGTCCCACGCAGCTCGTTGAGGCGCACGAGCACGGCGCGCGGATCCTCGGCATCCGGGTTGGAGACCTCCGCCAGGGTGTCCTCGGGGACTCCGCCCAGCCGCAGCCAGGCCACACGCGACTTCAACGCCTCGGGATCGAGCTTGCCGTGGTGGAGGATCGGTTCGATCGGCGGCGGGAGTTCAGCAGCGAGCTGCTCCTCGTCAAAGGCGGGGTTCTCGTTGCCGGGCTCGCCGATGTGCGCCACGCCGTTCTCCTCGAAGAACCGGCAGAAGAACTCGAAGCGAGGACGAAGTCCCTTGTTGAAGGCCGTCCAATCCGACTGCTCAAAGACGGTGGCGACGGTGTCACTGTCCTTCATGTCCGGCCGCCGGATCGTCGGGATGTCGTGGAAGAGGCCCAGCTCGTGAGTCCGCTGGTCCATGGAAATGAGCGTCGCGGGAGTCCCTCCGACCAGCGCGGCGACGCAGCCATGGATCCGGGTCCCCAGCATGAAGTCGTACTCCTTAAGGAAGTCGGTCCACACGCGAGGATCCAAGAACATCCGGGTCTTGTTCGACTCGACCATCGGATGCCCCAGGTGCACGGGGATGTCGGGCTTCTCGGCGACCAGCCGGTCCTTGCCCCACACGAAGGTGACGATGTCCCCCATCGTCTGCCCGATGTACATGAGGTTCGGGTACTGCTCATACGCCCGGTTCGCGAAGGCTGAGAAACCGTAGTCGCGCACCGCGATCGTGATCCCCACCTTGGAGTCGGAGGTGAGCGGCCCCTTCGGCTTGACCTCGTAGTCGGGGGTGTAGAGATACAGCGACGGGCAGCCGGTGACCCGCACATGCTCATCGCCAAAGCCGAGGCGCTTGAGGTAGGCGCCGGTGATCTCGCCGCGCACGGACACGGAGGCCGAGTGGTTGAGCAGCGACTTCATGAAGTGCTTGGTGCCGCGGTCGGTCTCGTCGCCCGGCTCGAGCCCCTCATTCCAGTTGAGCTGGACGCCGCCGCCCACCCCGATCACGGGGATTGTCAGCTTGTCGATCATCTCGGCCCACCGGTGCAGCCCAGCGGCGTGCGTGGGGCGGAAGGAGTTCGTCAACGTGAAGACGTACTGGTCGAATTCCGCGTTGATCGCGTCGTAGTAGCGCTTGCCCTGCTCGGGGTGGGCCGAGAGCAGCGAGTCCGGAACCACCTCGACGCCCGGGACGCTCACCCACCGGAACACCGAGTCCCAGTAGTAGCCGTTGCCCACGTTCATCGCGAACACGCCGTGCTTGCGATAGCCGATTGACGCCTCGGGCCCCACAGGCTGCCCGGGACGCTTACCAGTACGGATGAGGATACGGGTCATGCCCGAAGGGTAGCAGCCGCCTGCGTTGTACTACAGGAGCCCTGGTCAAAGTGGGCGGCAGCGTCGCTCCGGCTCGCCATCAACCCCCGCGCACGATGACGTCCCACCCCAACCGCTCAATCAGCACGTCCGTCGCAACGCGCCTTTCCCCCCGCGAACGATGGCGCCCCACAACTACCGAATCGGCAGGTCCGCCTTGAGCAGGTTGTGGTCGGAGCCCTGGTAGGTACGGTCGAACGTCCCGTCGGCGTTCAGCACCACCTGGACCTCGAAAGCCTTTGAGCCCGCGATGTTGCGGGTGAAGATTCCGTCGATCCGGCTGCCTTGGCCGGCGACCGGCTTGAAGGGGACCGTGGGGAACCCGTTGTCCCCCGTGCCCTGCGTGTTGGTGGACGCCCACAGAACCTTCGCGTTCGTCGTTGCCGCCGCCGAGGCCCATCCCCAGGAGACAAGCATCGACTGCTGGGATTTCGCACCTACACCCAGGGGGTTGGAGTTGAAGTCGCCCATGACGACCACCGGCTTGGTCCCCGCCATCCCACTCATGAAGCTGTTGATGATGCCGATCTGGTAGTCCCGGGTGAGGTTGTCGGCAGCAGAATTCCCGGTCTGGAGGTGAAGCGAGGCGGCGTAGAACTCAGCCCCGCTTGAGGCAACACGGAACTTGCCCCAGGCGAACTGTCGGTCGTTCTTTGCTGGCCAGACCGACCCCGCGGGCCGCTTGTCCCGGGTCGACTCCGGCCCGCCGGCAAGGCGTTCGATCGTCTTCGTCCGGAAGAACAGCTGGCAAGAGTAGTTGATGTCCTGATCAGCAGCGCTTCCGATGGCCTCGAAGGGGTAGGCCAGCTCGTAGCCGACACGTCCCAGGTAGCGGGCGAGCTCCTCGAAGTGCCGGGGATAGTTCGGGGTTGCCCGATAGGTCGTCGCCTCCTGGACAGCGACGATGTCCGCCTCCGAGTAGGCGATCGCGTTCACCACGCGCTCACGCCGGTCCTCCCAGGTGTTCCCAGGCATGTTTTGCGAGGAGGGGATCGACTTGACGTTGTAGGTGGCAAACCGGACCGACGCTCCTGGACCCGGAGGGAGAGGCTTGGCCATCCCGCTGAGCTTGACGGTGTTCGAGGACTTGGCGTTGACCACGGTCAGCCGGGCAAAGATCCAGTTCCCCGACGCAGAGCCGATGACGGGCACCACCGCAGCGGGAATGGTGAAGTCGACAAACCGCGCCGTCAAGTCCTTGACCGGGACGCTGAAGCTGATCTTCGGCTCCTTGGTGGGCTTGTCAACAAGGTCCGAGGTGGCTCCCACCTGGACCGTGATGCTAGAGACCGCCTTGAGTCGGTTCCACTGCAGCCGCATCCTCTCGCCGCCCAGCCCGATGAGCTGGACCGCGCTGTGCTGGAGGGCGGGGGAGTGGGTGACTGGGACAACCTTGGAGGTCTTCGACACGCGCCCTGCACCCTGGGGTGTCACGCGGACAAAGTAGTTCTTCTTGTCCGCGAGCTTCGTGACCACCGCAGTCGTGGCCTTGGTCACCCGTGCGCTCGTCCCCTTCTTGGGGAACTTCCGCGACGTGGAAACCTCCACGCGGTACTTCTTGGCTCCCTTGATCGCCGTCCAGCTCAACGCCGCCTGCCGATTCCCCGGCATCACTGTGACAGCGGGCGCAGGCTTGGCAGCTTCGACCGCCGCAACAGCCGGCCCAGCCCCACCGAGAGGCGCCACCAGCATGACAGCGCAGCCGAATACCAGGATTCCCCTAAGACGCGAGTGCGTCGCTCTTGTGCCCTCCACAAGGGAGAATCCTACAGTCTGCCGCTTCCCTTTGCGCCGACCGATTCTGGAAACGTCACACGATGAAACGGCGCGCCTCTCGTACAAAGTGGTCGGCGTAGCCGTCCACGGGGAAGTCCCCAAGGTAGTAGGGGCGCAGGGTTTGCCGCGTCTCACGCAGGGGGTCTTGTCCCAGCATGAGCTGGATTTCGTCATCGGCCCCGCGGAGCTCACCTGAGGAGGCGTCCAGGACGTAGGCGGCGCGCGCGATCGGGAACTCGGCGGCGAAGGCGGCGACGGGGGTCGACACGGCAACGATCGCCATCGGCTTTGCGGAAAAGAGGAAGTCGTTGACGACGCTCGACACGTCAGAGACCATCGCGTCGGCGTGGTTGAAGCAGTCGGTGATGGACCACTGGGTCTCGGCGGCCGGCCCGTAGACATGCCGGGCCTCTGGCCGGCTGTCCGCCTTGAGGAGGGCGTGGATCTCGTTGATCGCGGAGACAAACGCCGGGGTTCGCCGCGAGTAGGGATGGGGGCGGAAGATCACGTTGGCCCCCGCCGCCAACAGGAGGCGAACCAGGTCCGGCCCCAGCCCCAGGGAGGAGTAGCGCGAGTCGGCGTTGAAGCCGTACCACGTCGGGGCGTAGAGGACGGTGGGATGCTCGATGGCGTCGATCACCGCATCGCTGACCTCGACATCGGCGACCTGGGGCCGGCCGACGATCGAGAAGACTTCCGGTCGCACGGGCACCCCGTTGGCCGCGAAACGGTCGATCGCCGCCTGGCCGGCGACAAAGTTCTTGTCATACATCCGAAAGACCGGGTTGAAGCTCGGGGCCTTGTCCGAGTCGCCGTGGTTGAGCTGGATGTGGACCAGGCCCGGGAAACGCACCATGTGCATGTTGCGCACGGAGTTGTTCGTGTAGAAGACCGTCTTCAGGCTCTTCACCACGACCGCGTCGAGGTCGTCCGCGAAGCGACACAACACCACGGGCACCGACGTCATCGCCCTCGCCTCTTCGAAGTTCGAGCGAGTGCGCACGATGACGAAGAACGGCACTCCGAGTCGCTCCAGGTGAGGCAGCCACATCCGGAGTTGGAACTCTGTGCCTGCAGAGGCGACCCAGTAGATGGCGGCCTTGGGACGAAGAGCCCATAGCGCCTTGCGGAGGCGCTTTTCCTGCTGGTGGCGGGCTCGGATTCCCAAGGAGGCATCCAGCAGACTGATGCAGGCCACGCAAGCGGCCGCCGCTCCCGCCGTCACACCCACCGCCGACCACCAGCTCGGAGCAAAGGGCCAGCACAGGTTGAGGGCGAGGGCCACAGAGTTGACCCAGTGGGCCAGGTCGAAGGGAAGCCAAGGACCCGAGTGGGTCGGCATCGAATCGATCCCCGAGACCACGGTCCCGCTGATTGAGGACAGTCGAGCGATCACGGGTTCCAAGACCGCCGTGCCGGCCAGGAGCGCCACGATCACGGCCGTCGAGGCCGTTCCGACCAGGGCGCGGCCCGCCAACCATGCCCCGACCACCACAACAGATACCCGCGCGGTCACCACCGACCGCAACGCCCGGATGGTCGAGACCGCCGTCTCATCCATCGTCCGCCCCGCCGCGACCGACGCCCCGAGCACGATCGCCGCTAGGCCTACCAAGAGACCAACAGGTGCCCCAAAGAAAGCGGCCACCAGCGTGCCCACGGCAACGAGGTCAAGAAGAGAGGTGTGCAGCCCCAGCGACGCGGCCGTCGAGCTGAACCAGGCCCACTGGCGCGCCCGAGGAGAGCCGACTGCCATGGGCCGCGTGTCCTTTCGCCGACGTCCGATTGGCTCCGCTGGCCGGTCCACCGGTGTGGTTGCTCCTGCCCGAGCCCTGTCTCGATCCGGACCAGCCTACAGCCCTGAAGGCCACACCAAGACGAGCCATGCGGGAGCTGCCGGGGCGCCACCTTCCGCGAGTGTCAGCCCCGATCCCCGCCGAGCCAGATACCATGGCGGCGTGACGCGCGAGGCTCAGGAGGGCGAGCGTGCCGACGAGACGGAGGAACCGTCATCGTCCGCACGTGGACCGGGGGAGGAGAAACGCCATCCCCGGCTCTCTATGGCCCAGGTGATCGCGACAGTGCTCGCCGCTGTCACGTCAACGACCGTCATGGCCAAGCTGGGGGCGGCAGGCACCATCTACGGCGCGGCGGTCGCGGCGCTCATCACCGTCTTGGGCAACTACCTCTACACCCGCTCGCTCGTGCGCACCCACCACGCGGTCAAGCACCTCGCCCACGCGACCACCTCGGTGCTTGCCACCCGGGTCAATCTCCCCATTGTCGGCAAGGACGCTGGCAGCCCTGCGGACGATGACGGCGCTTCCGACCGCGAGGACGCCAGCTCCGAGGTCGAGCCCGTCGCAGCCGACAAACCCGATTCCGAGCCCGCGTCCGCGAGTGAGGACCAAGACGCTGAGGACGAGGAGGATCCTTCGCTCCCGGACTGGTGGCTCGTTATCCATGCGAATCGCCTGATCAGGCGGTTCGGACTCACCCCCGTTGCCATCACGACCGTCGTCGCTTCCTTCGCCCTCATCTTGGGAATCGTCATTGCGGTCGAGGGCGTGACGGGACGCGCGTGGTCCAGCCTGTTCTCCGGCAACGACTCCTCGGGCAAGCGCGTGGTCAACGTGGTGACGGGCAACAGGAAGAATACGGCTCCGCCCGCAACGACGACCCCACCTGCCACTACATCCCCGACGGCGACCGATGAGTCTACGTCCGAGCAACGCGCGCCCCTCCCCGATCCCCCCCATCCCGACGATCCGCCCTCCACGACCAAGTCGCCCTCGAAGAAGCCCTCGAAGTCGGCGAGTGCGAAGCCCACTCACCCCTCGCCATCGTTCTCCGCTTCCCAGGCCCCGACTCCGCCGCCGACCACCGAGGCGCCAGCGCCCCCCGCCACGACACCCGCGCCACCTCCGCCCCCACCTCCGACCCACACTCCCACGCCGACTCCGACCCCAACCCCGACACCCACACCTACCCCCACTCCCACTCCCACCCCCACGCCGACCGAGACACCGACGCCATCGGAGTTCGCGACCCCGACCACCCCCATGGTCCGCACTCCACGCCCGGGCGGCCCGCCCGCCATCAGGGGGTCTGAGTCGTGAAACACCCGGACGCCGATCCCCAGGTCGCGCGCCAGCCCACGCCCATGCCGACGGGTCTCGACTTTGCCCGCCGAGGCATGGCCCGAGCGATGAAGGAGGGCAGCGAGGCGCGGGAGATCGCCGCGCGCCGCCTGCGCCTCCTGAGGAAGGTCCAACGCCGCTACGAGAAAGCGTTGGCCAAGCAAGACCGACAGCGCGCCCGGATCAAGGAACTCAAGGGGGAGCTGCGCGAGACCCGCAAGGAAGTGCGCCGCCGCTCCGGCACGAGAGGCGCACTGCGAACCCTCCTGTCCGACAGCCCGTTGCGTCACCTCGACTTCAGGAGAAAAGAACCCGATGGACGATGGCGGCCCCCGCCTCCCGAGGTCGACGCGCCACCGCTAACTCCGCTTGTCTGCCCTCTGGAGGAGGCGTGGCCTGAGGAGCTGCGCGGCGCACGCCCCGACGACGAGGCCCGGATTCTCGCGGCCGGCGAGCGGCTAGGCGAGGCTCATGCAACGGGAAGACCCCTGGTTGTCGCGGCCATTGCCGACGAGTTCACCCGAGAGGGGCTCCAACACGACTGCGTCCTTGTGGATCTTCTGCCTGAGACCTGGCTGGAGCAGCTAGAACAGCATCGCCCTGATCTGTTGTTTGTGGAGTCCGCGTTCCACGGCAAGGATGACACGTGGAGGGGAATGAACAAGAAGTTCCCCGAGGAACTGGCCGGCATTCTTCAGTGGTGCCGGGACAACAGCGTCCCTTCGGCGTTTTGGAACAAGGAGGATCCCCTCCACTTCCTTGCCTTCCTAAGACTGGCCCGCGAGTTCGACTGGGTCTTCACCACCGACGTTGGCTCGATCCCGGCGTACGTTCGCGAGCTGAAGCACCGACGAGTTCGGCTGCTGCCGTTCGCCGCCCAACCACGGCTCCACAACCCCATCGAGGCAGAGGAACGCACCGTTTCCCTGTGCTTTGCCGGCGCCTGCTACCCCAAGTACGAGAACCGCATGAGGGACTTCCGCAGCGCGATGGAAGGCGCCCTCGCGATCATGCCGGTGAGGATCTACGACCGGCACTATGGGACGATCCTGCGCTCCCGGACTTTTCCGCCCGAATACGCTCCCTTCGTTGTCGGGACGCTCGATCCGGGCGAGATCGACATCGCCTACAAGTCGTGCCGCTACGCCCTCGACGTTCACACGGTCACCAGCTCGGAGACAATGTTCGCCCGACGCACCGTGGAGTTGCTGCTCTCGGGAACACTGACGGTCTCCGGCTATTCGCGCGGCGCAAGGAACGTGTTCGGCGATCTTGTTCCCGTCGCCAAGGACAGCGAGTCGGTGCGCACGCTGCTGGAAGGCTTCGAGGCGGACCCCATCTCCCGGGCGCGTCTGCAGGCCGCCGGGGTTCGGAAGGTCATGGCCGAACACACCTACGCCGAGCGTCTTGAGCTGATCGCGGCGACGCTCGCGGGGGAGGAATACCGACTCACCTCCCGACGGGCGAACGCCCTCCTTTCGGCCGCCACCATCGAGGAACTCGACGCGCTCTTGGCGATGGTCAACGCCCAGGCGGAGGTCAAGGTTTCGGTGGCCGTGTTTACTGCCTCTCGCGAGGTCAAGGCCGCGGCCGAGGCTCGGGGTCTAAGAGCCTTCACCTCCGACCTGCCCCGGAGTCTTAGCGACTTCTTCGATGCCCCGGCGCCCGTCGTCGTCATGGCTCCTCAGCACTGGTATGGCCCGTACTACCTCGCCAGCCTCGTGGACGGGCTCGCCTACTCCGAAGCTGGCGTGGCAGCAAAGCCGCACCCGGAGGCTTCGGCTCGTCCGTTCTCTCTCACGTCAGGCCCGGCCTTCTGGCACCATGCCGCCGTTGGACCTGAAGCCCAGCCGCCTCAAATCTCGGCGGCCACAATCACCGAACCCCTGAGCAGCCCGACGACCTTGTGGGTCGACCCTCTCGACTTCGCCCTCGGGGGACTGCCCGAGCATGCGACTGCGGAAGACCATTCGGCGACCTCCCCCGCCAACTCCGGTTGGTCGATCCTCCATCTGACCGACATCGGCACCGCGGCGGCACGGGATGCCGAGATGGCCCCCAACCTCTCCATCGTCAGACCCGACGCCTTCCCCACGACCATTGACCGCATCATCGCAGATCCCCGGTTCCTGCTCGTCGCGCGCAACGAAGCCAATGGACTCCTCGTGGTCCCCGAACTCCCCGAAGACGAGAGCGCGATCCTCTGGACCCCCTGGGGGCGCATAGCCGACTGCTGGCCCTCACCTGGCAATCCGAGCATCCGCCTACACGGCGTCCACCCTCCCCAGGCCTCCCTCGCCGTGCGCTGGGGCGACGACCGAGGCAAACCCCTTCGCACCGACCGCCGCGCCACCAACGTCACTCACACCCTCAAACCCCCCAGTGCCGCCACCACAGTCCAGTTCGGCCTCATGATCCGCGACGGCTTCCGCTGCATCTTCGGCCGCCTCTTCCTAGGCACCCCCGAGCAACTAGCCCGTCTCACGTAGCCGCACCAAGGGTGGGCTACAGCTCGGCGCTGGGGGTGGGGGTGACGGTGGTGATGGCGGTGCCGTCCGAGCGGACGGAGTCGGTGATGGTGAGCAGGGTGGGGGCGCCGATGAGGCGGGGTTCTTCGGAACGGTCCAACGCGACGCGGGTGGGGTGGTCGGGGCGAACCTGAACCGGCTGTCCTCGGACCTCGAAGTCGGCACCGGGACCGTCCTCGACCGTCAACACCATTTCGGTGTGGTCGAGGTCAATTCGGACCCGTGTTCCCGTCACCGTGACCTTGAAGCTCATTCGTTCCCACAGGTCGGGGAGACGTGGATCGAAGCGGATGGTTCCGCCATCGTCCCTCATCCCACCGAAGCCGAAGACGAGCGCGGACCATGCGCCTCCGGTCGAGGCGACGTGGAGGCCGTCGAAGGCGTTGCGGTGTAGGTCAGCGAGGTCCACGAAGAGCGCGTCGAGGAAGTAGGACAGCGCCAGTTCCTGGTAGCCGACCTCGGCCGCCATGATCGCCTGCGTCGCCCCCGACAAGGAGGAATCGCCTGTGGTCAAAGGGTCGTAGTAGTCGAAGTCGGCGAGCTTCTGCTCGGGGGTGAAGGCAGAGCTTCGTAGGAACTCGGCGAGCACAACATCGGCCTGTTTGAGCACCTGGAATCGGTAGATCACCAGGGGGTGGAAGTGCATGAGGAGGGGGAACTTGTCGCGCGGAGTCTTCGTGACATCCCAGACCTCCTTATCGAGGAAGGATGCATCCTGAGGGTGGATTCCTACGTTCTCGTCGAAGGGGATATGGATGTGCTCGGCCGCGCGCCGCCATTCGACGGGCTCGCCAGGGGAGATTCCCAGCCGGGCGACAATCCGTCGATACTCCGCGGGCGAGGCGTCACGGATTCCCGCGAGCGCCGTCGCCGCCGTCGCCATGTTAGCCGCCGCCATGACGTTAGTGAAGAGATTGTCGTTGACGACCGTCGTGTATTCGTCCGGTCCTGTTACTCCGTGGATGTGGAAGGATTCCTTCCCGCTGAGCCGCCAAAAGCCCAGGTCGGCCCACATGCGCGCGGTCTCCACGAGAATGTCGATTCCCTCTCGAACCAAGAACTCGCGGTCGCCGGTCGCGGCTACGTACTGGGCCAGGGCATAGGCGATGTCGGCATCAATGTGGTACTGCGCCGTCCCCGCGGCGTAATAGGCCGACGCCTCCTCGCCGTTGATGGTTCTCCACGGGTAGAGCGCGCCGTCATGAGATAAGTCGCGGGCTCGCCGTCGCGCCGCATCGAGCATTGTGTACCGGAACCGCAGGAGATTGCGGGAAACCCCAGGCGAGGTGTAAGTGCAGAACGGCAGGACAAAGATCTCCGCGTCCCAAAAGTAGTGGCCTGAGTAGCCCGTCCCCGTCACACCCTTCGCGGGAATCCCGACACCCTCGGCGCGCGCCACCGCTTGGGCCAGCTGGAAGAGACACCACCTCACCGCCTGCTGGATTTCCGCCTGTCCGTGGACGATGACGTCACTTCGCTCCCAAAAAGCATCAAGCCACGCGCGTTGCCCGGCATGGAGAGCAGCCGCACCTCGCGCCAGCGCCCGATCTAGAGTCCGGTCGCAGCGGTCGGCCAACTCCCCGGCTGGCACGCCGCGCGAGGAGTGGTAGGCGACCACCTTGGTGATGCGCACGGTGCGGCCGGGTCCCAGATGCGTCCGGATCTGGTGTTCGGCGGCGTCCGGCCTGATCACCCCAACCTGCTCGACCCCTGAGCCCCGCTGCTCAGCCAAGCCAAGCTCAACGTCCGGGGCCCCCTCAACGTCAGGGCCGCCATCGTCCATCACCTCGACGACATGATCGACGCCCACGGCGAGCGTCATGCCCGAGCAAGCCGCCCGGTAGCCGAGGACGTATCGGGCCTGGTCATGTCGCTGGAGCTGGGGGACCAGCACACGCCCGGCAAGGGGCTCGCCTTGGCGCGGATCGAAGGTGCCGGTCGCGCCGTCATCGTCCGCCGTGGGGGTGAGGGACGTGTCGGCGTACTCGTTGGCGCCGTCCTGGCGGTTGAGAAGCTGGGAGGAGACGACCACGGGAGCCGAGCCCGACAGCAGCGTGAACTCGTAGGTCATGACCGCGAGGTGCCGCTCGGCGAAACTCGCCATGCGAGTCGAGGTGACGCGCACGCGCTTTCCAGATGGCGTCCGCCAGACAAGTGAGCGTCTCAAAAGCCCCGCACGGAAGTCGAGGGTACGTTCATACGACTCGAGATCAGCGACGGACAAGAGGAGCGGCTCGTCGTCTACATAGAGACGGATCACTTTGGCATCAGGGACCGAGACAATCGTTTGTCCCACGGTCGCAAAACCAAAGGCTTCCTCAGCGTGGAGGATGCGCGAGGTCTCGTGGAAGCCGTTGATGAAGGTGCCGTTGTGGGCGGCGTCGCGCCCCTCCTCTGGATTGCCACGCATCCCGAGATAGCCGTTGGCCACGCAGAACACCGTCTCCTGCGAGCCGAGATCCTGCCGGGACAAGGCGACCTCGCGCAGAGCCCACTCGTCGACCGGGAAGCGGGTCGGG
>WQYN01000067.1 GCA_009781225.1 Micrococcales bacterium
CGACCCCACGGTGCGTCAGTGTGCGCAAACCTGGGTTTTTGACTTCTGCTAATTCTCACCAGTCCTCATCATTCGTTGAGGGGCGTTGTCAGAGGGGCAGAAGTCACAACTCCATCAGCAGAAGTAACAACTCCACCAGCAGAAGTCACAACTCCATCAGCAGAAGTCGCAAACCCAGGTTTTCCGCGGAACTGTGTCTCATGTCACCCTTGTGACCAGCACAAATGCTCGACCCCACGGTGCGTCAGTGTGCGCAAACCTGGGTTTTTGACTTCTGCTAATTCTCACCAGTCCTCATCATTCGTTGAGGGGCGTTGTCAGAGGGGCGAGTGACGGGGGTGGCCGGTGGGGCCGGTGGGGAGCGTTCGATTCAGAAACAGGAGGCGGCGGACTGTGCCGCGATCGCTCGGGCTCGTGCTTGCTTGAGGGCGGCGATGAAGTCGGCGGGATCGCGGTAGTCGTCGGGGCTTGTTCGCACGACCTGCCAGCCCATGGACTTCAGGAGGTTCTCGCGCGAAACGTCGCGTTTCCACTGGTCCACGTCGGCGTGGACAGGGCCGTCGACCTCGATGGCGATCATGAGTTCCAGGTAGCCTTGGTCCAGGAGGAAGAAGCTGTCGTTGTCGGGACGGCGCACCGCGACATTGACGTCGGGGCAGGGCAGACCAGCTTCGATGATCTTGAGCCGGATCCACGTCTCGCCCATCGTTTCGGTTCCCGGGCGGATCAACCCCAAAGCACGCCGTGCCTTCTTGATTCCCGGGACGCATCCCGGGTTCTCCAGAACGTCTGCCAGCTCCGACGGTTCGATTAGCATGCGTTTGCGCCGCATCAATGCGTCGCCCAACAGGACCAGGGATTGAACGTCGCCGGCCTTGGCCATGTACAGCCAGGATCGTGCCGGATGGGCAAGGGGGATCCCACTGACCACGCACCAGGGCTCGAGGGGTTGGTGGGTAACGTGGCATTCGATCCCCGGGCGACGTACCCGCGTCCGGCCGGAGTGAACCACCAGGGAGATCCTCTCGTCCGGTGTCCACTCACCGTGTCCCAGGGAGTGGGGAATCCGGACCTCCAACAGGCGAAGTGCGGCAAGGCCCGAGACCAGGGCCGGCCCAGAACACGAGGCCAGCGCCGCCCGCGCAGCAGACACAAGGTTCGGGAACGGGTCCGGCTCGCAGTAGATCCCGTGGTGCACTCTCAACTCGGGAGCTGCTTCGATCAGACTGCGTCCAACCCCGAGCTCGAGGATCTCCGATCGCGACAGCGGGCCACGGTCGACCAGTGCATCACGCAGGTGAGGAGCCATGCCCCTGATCCTCACCGGACCTCAGCGTCACCGCAACCGACCCCCCCTTTGGCCAGTGGACAACCCCGACCGTCAAACGCAGTCATACCCGAGACAACGAGGAACAGGACAATAGGTGAACCACGGTGCTTTCCCCTCGGGCGGGGGGGCCCCAATTGTCCCGGACGCGTCGGCCCCCATGGGGGCCAAGGCCTCGCCGATCAACCCACACTCACGCCGATTGTCGCCGAGCGCGGGGACGGCAGAAGCGCGCCCTAGCCATACCCGTAGTCGTCGACGCGCCACTCTCCTTCAGCGGTGTCTCTGATGAGAGTCCAGCTCCAGCCTTCATTGTCTGAAGGGGGAGAAAGACCTTCCTCCCCGGCACCGCAGTGGAATTTGGAGACGAAGGCAATGACGTTCTCAGGATCAACACCGGTGACCATGCCCCGCCCGGCCGTCATCCAGGACCGCGAACTCGTCGTCAGGGCCTTGTCGGCCGTCCGCGATGCAGGGGCCGACTTTGCTGATGCTCTCATCGTCGCTGTTGCCGCTGCCCACAACGCTCCCACGGTCGAGTCATTCGACGCTGATGCGGTCAAGTGTGCCGGGATGACGCCGATAGGCCCTGGATCAGCCCGGCCCAATTCGCCCCGCCGCGTCCAACTAACGTAGACTGGTCGGTTGGTTCTGGCGACGATCAGCACGCCTGGGCCTGATGGTGCAGCGAAAAGGTGGTGACCGTGCCTGACCCGGCCTCGCCCCTCGTGATCTCGACTCGCGAGTTGGCTCGGAGGCCTGGGACTTCGCGGCGGGATCACAAGTCCTTCGATGCGCCAGAAGACCTGGGAAGCGACATCATCGCCGTCCCCAAAGGCAATCGAATCGAGTGGGATTTCCTGCTGGAGTCGGTGCTGGAGGGGGTCCTCGTCACCGGGTCTGTCAGCGCGAGAGCGCGCGGGGCGTGCGTGCGGTGCTTGGATGGTCTTGACCTCGACCTTGAGGTGGACGTCCAGGAACTGTTCGTATACCCCGAGCGTCACGGCGCGGCACAAGAATCCGGGGACCAGGACGCCGAGGAAGAGCGAGTGCTCCACGACGATTGTGCTGATCTCGGACCTTCGGTGCGGGACGCCATCGTCCTCGCCTTGCCCTTCCAACCGGTGTGCCGCGACGACTGCCCCGGGCTGTGTGCCCAGTGCGGTCAAAGGCTCGCCGAAGCCCCGGGCCATCAACACGAGGTGATTGACTCGCGATGGTCGGCCCTTGCCGGACTGCTTGACCAACGACAGGAGACCTAGCCGTGGCCGTTCCCAAGCGACGGATGTCCCGCGCGAACACCCGCGCACGCCGCTCCCAGTGGAAGACGAGCGCTGTGGTGACAACGAAGTGCACCCACTGCGGAGGCCAGACGCGCCCGCATTATGCCTGCCCAAGCTGCGGAACCTACCGAGGCCGCCTCTACTCCGAGGCGCAGCGCAGTGAGTTCGCTGACAAGTAAGCAGCTCTCCCAGGCCCACGCGGCAGCGGCGGCCGGCGCGCCGGATGCGATGCGCGCGGTCCAGCCGCTCCTGGAGCGCCTGGGGATTGAGGTGGACCCCGAGCTGCTGATCCTTGCCCTCACGCACCGCTCCTTCGCCCACGAGGCGGGCGGGCTCCCCACCAACGAGCGGCTCGAGTTCCTAGGCGATTCCGTCATCGGCCTGGTCACGACGGAAAAACTCTTCCGCGCCAATCCCGAAATGGCCGAAGGGGAGTTAGCAAAGCTTCGAGCCGCGACGGTCTCCCAGCGCTCGCTGGCAGCGGTCGCCCGCGACATCAACGTTGGCCCCCTTGTCCTGCTCGGCCGCGGTGAGACGGCGACCGGCGGGGCAGAAAAAGACTCGATCCTCTGCGACACCCTCGAAGCCATCATCGGCGCTGTCTACCTGTGTCATGGCCTGGAGCCGACGCGCGCGGCGGTCGAGCGCCTCATCGCCCCCGCCCTCGCCCGGGCCGCCCGCCTGGGCGCTGGCCTGGACTGGAAGACCTCGCTCCAAGAGCTCTGCGCGACGCGCGGCCTGCCCGTCCCCGACTACCGCTCCGAAGGCGCCGGCCCCGACCACGCGCGAGTCTTCACCGCCCGAGCGCTGTCAGGCGACGCCGTCCTAGGGTCCGGTGTAGGCTCCTCAAAAAAGGCCGCCGAGCAAGCCGCCGCCGCCGACGCCTACGAGCAGCTCACAGCCTCGCAAAATGACGAAGCTTCCGTAGCCGAGTGAGGCCCAGCTTGGCGGTCCGTTCGCAAGTGTGAACGATGACGGAGCTCGGGTTCGTGGGCAAGGCTCGACTTCTGGCCCATTCGCGAATGTGAACGATGGCGGAGCTTGGGTTGACGCGTGAGGTGCCTCGCGCCATCGTGCCGCCGCTGACGCGCCCCTACCGCACGACGATCTTGACGTTCTTCAGGTCGGACTTGCCGCTTACCTGGACCACCCCGGGCAAGTAGCCGCCATCGTAGGTGTCTCGGTAGTAGAGGTAGCCCTTGCCTGGCGACACGCCTGCTTGCTTGAACTGACCGTTCGCATCGGAGCAGGCGTCAGCGAGGGTGTACCACTCGAGATCGTTGGTGCGGGCCTGTACCGCCGGGTCGGCTTTCCACGCGGTGAAGTGGTGGTAAAGGCAGACGCCTTCGACCGGCTCACCCCTTGTGTTGACAACGCGGCCGCTGACCGAACGGGAGCGTCCGGATAGGTCCAACCTCACGCCACGAAGCATGTACGAGCTGTTCCCCGCCGTCACGCGGATCGGACGCACCTGCTTCGCTTTGATCGTGACCAGCTTGATCACCGTGACCGGGTGCTTTGCGTCGCCGGTGCACGGGCCCGATACCCTCGCTTCGTACTGCCCGGGCGCGACGGAGCCAAGGTAGGTGACGGCCTTGTTCGTCGGAATCGACCCCATGGTGGCCTGGTACCCTCTGCTCTGAAGCCGGCTCTTGAAGCTAACCCAGCACTTGGCGCGAGCCTTGCCCTTCGCATCCGTGACCTTCCCTGCTACGAGGATGATCTTCGGCTGCTTGAGGCCGCCGACGCTCACTGTCTTCCCCGCCTTCGCGACGACCTTCTTCGACACGTTCGTCCCGTCAAGGACGACCCGGTAGCTGCCGGGCGGCACCTTCGCCGTCATCTTGCCGGACTTCGAGACGGTGCAATTCCAACGTGAAGAGGTGGTGTTGCGGTCCCTGGACCAAGGATGCCCGACTTCGCAGGACGCCGCCAGGAAGCCGGACTGATCCGCGACAGAAACGACCTGGTCCCAGGGGGTCGACTTGTTGAACTTGACGGTCGCTGTGATGGTTGCGGTCCGACCCGGAATCCGGAGCACACCGAGGTTCTTGACTCCCGGACTCACCGCATCAACGACGACAATGCTGCGCACGCTGTTCACCGGACCGCCGGAGGGGAAGACCCCGATCTTCCTGTCGGGCACCACCTTGGCGTGGAACGTTCCGTTCGCGTTCGGTTGAATGAGGAAGGAGGAGGGGTTTCGAGCCGACCAGGCCTGAAGGCTCTGGGTCGATGGCGTGCCGTCTGCATTGAGGAGCGCGCCCGTCAGGACCACCGCTGGTGCCAGGGAGATGTTGACGGTCTTTGGCGCCGCATCGGTGATCGAGATGACGGCGGCGTCCGGCCTGCGGACGGTGCCAGGCGCATAGGTCGGGAGCCAGGGGTCCGAGGACCTCGGCGAAGCGTGCAGTACATAGCGACCCACCGGCAGGTCGGTCAAGGAGAACACACCGTCAGCCCCCGTCGCGACCCCCTGCACCATCACCGAGGGACTCCCGACCTCCTCGACGATGACCGTGACGTCATCCATCGGAGCCCCACCGACCCCTCCCGTCACGCGCCCGCCGATCTGTCCCACCGGCGGGTCCGCCGCATGACTCGGGGCGGACAACCCGAGAGCAAGGGGAATGGTAACAAGGATGGCCCGGGACCAACCGACCGTGCTGCGCTGCATCCTCCCACGGTAGCAGGCAAGAGGTCCGGTGCCACCGACGACCCTCCCGGCCCGCGCCAACCCGTGATAGCCTGTGCTAGTGATTACCAGCAGGAGGACACAATGAGTGACACTGTCCAGCTCGCCACCCGAGTTGACCGATCACAGGACCAGCTCTTTCGAGAAACCACCAAGCGCCTGGGCACCACCCCGGCAGACGCGATGAGGGTATTCGTCGCCGCGTTCAACCAGAACCACGGCTTCCCCTTCGATGTCCGTCTGAGCGCCGACGCCGAGCCGTTCGCAACGGAGGAAGGGGCAACAGAGTTCGCGTCACGATGGGGACGGAGGCTGATCGATGAGGCGTGGTGAGGTATGGACTCTGCGGGGCCTACGGTTTGCGGACAAGCCCCGGCCGGGCGTCATCGTCCAGTCCGACCTGCTGGACGGCTTCGACTCAATAGTCGTGGCCCTCTTCACCACGGTTGAGCGCCACGAAGCGAGGACCCGAGTAGCCGTGGAGCCAAACAGAGGAAACGGCCTGAAAGCACGAAGTCTCGTGATGACGGAGAAACTGGTGACTGCCCGGAGGAGTGACCTGGGAGTCCGCGTCGGAGCTCTCACCGCTGAGCAGATGCGCGCCATCTCACGAAGCCTTGCCGAGGTGCTCGAGATCACCGAGGCCGACGTGGCCTAGTGCATCTCCAGCCTCTTTCCGGCGGCTCCTCGGCCCAGCCGCCAATACCGTCAGATAGGCTTGACCAGTGACCTCCTCCTCAACACCGCCCCATCGCGTTGCCGTCATGATCGTGGACGACCACGAGGTCGTCCGCCGAGGGATCGCCGAAGTCATTGAGCGCGCCGACGGCATGAGAGTCGTCGCCGAGGCCGGCTCGGTCGCCGAGGCCCTACGCCGCTCGGTCCTCGTCAATCCCGACGTCATCCTCGTTGACCTCCGCCTGCCCGACGGCACCGGAATCGACCTCATGGAGCAGGTCCGCGAGATCGCCCCCCAGGCCCGTTCGGTCGTTCTCACCTCTTTTGACGACGATGACGCGCTAGCCGCCGCGCTCCGAGCCGGCGCCGCCGCTTTCCTACTCAAGTCCGTCCGCGGCGCCGAGATCGCCGACGTCATCCGCGCCGTCGCCGCAGGTCGCACCCTCCTCGACGAGCGCACCCTCACCCGACGCCGAGCAGAACACAACGACCCCACCGCCGACCTCACCCCCTCCGAACACCGCGTCCTCGACCTCATCGGCGACGGCCTGTCCAACAGAGAGATCGCCGCACGCCTAGACGTCGCAGAAAAGACCGTCAAGAACCACATCACGTCGTTGCTAGCGAAGATGGGGTTACAGAGGCGAACCCAAGTAGCCGCCTGGGTAGCCGCCAAGCGCTCCACCAGCTGGCGAGCCGACGGCCTCTAGGGATTCCACCGCCGCGCCCAGGCCCCCTGGTCGGTGAGGCCGAGAATCCGTCCCAGTGCGAGGTCGATGTGGTCCATTGTGGCGGGAGGCACGGTCCCTGGGCGAGTTCGCCAGCTTCTCTGCGGCGTGGCGCGTCAGTCCCAGTTGTCATCGGTGGCTTCCAACAGCTCCTGCTCGGCCAGGGCATCGGCGCTGAGCGTGCGGCCAGATTTGCGCTCTTGCCTGAACCACTCGTCGCGCTGCCAGGCGGCGACCTGGTCGGAAATGAGGCGAGCGACCGAGACTCCTCGGGCGCGGGCAATCTCGTTCAGGTCGTCCCGGGTGGTGCGAGGGATTCGGATTGTTGTTGTGGCAGCGGGCATGGAGACATTCTGTGTCTTCGGGCCGGAGAGGGCAAACTCTGCGCTGATGGGAGATGGGGGACTGGGCGCGCCGAAGGCGATGGGCTTGACGCCAACGGCGTGTCTCCTTGTCCCCGATGCGGGTCTGATGAGTAGGTTTGTTGTGGCAGGCGTGGGTTGTTGTGACGTCGCCGTACTCACATCCCCTTGCGGGTGTAGCCTTTGAGGAAAGCAGGTGCCTGATGACTGGAAGTGTTGTGAGTCTCTCGTGTCGGCGAGCCGACGGTGTTGTGCTGCGCTTTGGAGGTCGGTTGGGGGGCGTCCTGGTTGTCTGTTCCCTTGTGTTGGCTGGCTGCACCAGTCCCGAAGCTAGCGTCGATGCTCTGATTGAGGCATCTGGCCTCGTGGGCCGGGCGGCTGAACGAGCGAAGGCGGCGGTGGCAGCGGCCGACTGTCTTGTGGGATTGGGGATTCCGACACAGGCGAATATCCGCGAAGGGCAACCTGTGTCGATCACGCCATCGTTTGACAAGGACGCCCTTGTTGAATACCCGAATCCATCGGGTGGCGGTGCGTTGGCCGGTGAGGTGCCGGCTGCGGCTCCCGGCTGGCTCGTCGCCAAGTGGGAGGAAATGCGCGTTGGCCATCACAGCGGAGACGCTCTGCTCTTCGTAGAGGACCAGGACAGGTCGGCGGACTTTTCGAGGTGTCTAAGCGAAACGGGCTACACCCCACCTCTTGGGTGAGTCGACAGGGGTGAGGAGCTCCGAAATAAGGAATAAGCCCGGCCCCTGCCTCACCAGCGCTTCCCGAGTCTTCTCAACGCGCACGATGGCGGACAGCACCTTTTCGTGTCATCTCGCCTTCCCATGCACCACGTTGGGAGACGCAACTCTGAGCGCGGGCAAGCTGGTTCTCTGCATGCAGGTACTGTCAAAGCTCTAGAGTGACTATCACTTTGGACGAGGTGGCGATCTCTTCCAGGTTCACCTGGTGTTCGGGCTACTCGTTGTCCGGACTGTCCCCACGAACGCGTCTTGCGGCTTCCTCCTGCTCGAGGGCTTCCGATTCGCGGCCGAGCGCACGGTAGGCACGGGCCGCGTTCCGCAGCGACAGTGCGAGATCCTGCGCAAAAGCCTCGGGCCAGCGGGCGGCGAGGTTCTCGCGGATGGTGACGGCTCGTTGGATGGCGGCCAGGGCTTCCTTGCGTCGCCCCAGCTTCCCAAGCCGGACTGAAAGGTTGTTCAGTGACATGGCCAGGTCGGGGAGGAAGGCGTCGGGGGCTTTGGCTGCCAACTCCTCGTAAATGGTGACGGCTCGTTGGCTGGCGGCCAGGCCTTCTTCGCGTCGCCCCAACTTCCCAAGGTCGGCCGAGAGGTTGTTCAGCGACATGGCCAGGTCGGGGAGGAAGGCGTCGGGGGCTTTGGCTGCCAACTCCTCGTAGACGGTGACGGCTCGTTTGATGGCGGCCAGGCCTTCCTCGCGTCGCCCCACCTCCCCGAACCGGACCGAAGCGTTGACCAGAAGGTCAGAGAGGTCGGATGGGGCAGTCTCCTGGGTGTCCAGAATGGTCAGAGCCCGGTCGAAGACCGAAGCAGCAAGCGGGCGGAGAACAGTGACTCGCTCGGGAATCGCCGAGTCCAAGTCGAGAGCATCGTCCACCGAGGCGGGGGTCCAACCGGCGACCACGACCTCCAATCGTCGACCGAGGCCATCGAGCTCTTCGGAGGTGGCCACTTGGTCATTGGCGGCTCGGGCGAGCAGGGTTATGGTGGCGGCGATCTGGCGGGTGGGGAGCCAGGCCTCGGGGCTCAGGATGCGCCCTGCCAGGTCCTTGTCGGTTTGCAGGGCGTCGAGGACGAGGTGCTCGGCAAAGAGGTCGGGTTGGATGGGGGCGATGGTGTCGCCGCCGGAGTACAGGCTGGCCAGGAGGTCTGCCATCTGCGGGGCAACGTCGGTGCCCTTCACAAGGGCGCGTTCGATCAGCGTTTTTGCCTCTGCGAGAGTCGTGGGGCGCAGGAGGTTGACCGCAGCAATTGCTTGGCCGATCCTTGCGAGTTCAAGGTACTCACCGCCATGGAGGTCCCTCAGCGCGGCTTCTCGGCGAATCCACTGGCTCTTCTCGTGCCATGCCAGGTGGGTCAGGACGTCGCGGACCTCGAGGGGGGGCGGGGCTTTCCGGGGATCGGCGGCGTTGATGACGTGGACAAGCGCGCTCATGTGCAGCTCGAGAGGTCGCGGTTTGCGATCCCCGAACTCGATGCGTGGTGGTTTTCCTTCGAGGTCGACCTTGAGCGCGACGGCGTACTCACGAGCTACAGCCTCGACTATGTCTCGGATTTCCTCGCGTCCCAGGTTGTCGTTGGGTTTGATCTCCCACTCGGCGTCGTGCCGGGTACTGCCCAGCCTGGTGGTCGAGAGCACTTCGTCCCACCAAGGGCCGGGCTCGCGGGCCAACAAGAGGATCCGGCACCGGGTTCCGAGCCGGGCCGCCAGGTCCTTGGCCGCTTCGACCAGGCCGGGCCGACTCTCGGCATAGTCGACAATCAGCAACGCATTCTTCTTGTTGCCTGCGCTCGCGGTGACCAGGTCCTCCACCGCTCGGGCGAGGTCGGCACCTTCCCGGGGCTGGGCCACCACCCAACGTCCGCCAGGCAGGGACTTGTTGACCTGGAGAGCCAGGCGCGTCTTTCCCGAACCGCCAACTCCCCAGATCAAGCGAAGGCGAGGGCCGCCATCGTCCTCCAACCAGTTGGTGACCGAGGTGGCGGGGATGGTCGTGTACCTGAAGTCGTAGCGAACCGGATCTCGATCAGCGACCAAGAACTCCGCGAAGGAACCCTTGTGGTCCACGAACGAGGGGCCCAGCTTCTTGAGGTTCTTGGCGGCGCGCCGGGCCTCGCCCCTTTTCCCCCGGCCCCGCCCGAACCAGGCGGTGAAAGCCAGTCCGACAACGGCCACGACGGTGCCGATGACCCACGCGGCACCCGCGTGCCCCTCCACCCACCCGATCATCGGTCAGCCCCCGACGCGATCGAGGCGAGGGTCATGGCCACCTGAGGTGGGCGGATAATCATGGCTGGCGAATCCTTTGGTCAGGGAGGACGCTTCGGCGTGGCATCGCCGCACCGCAGGAGCGTCCTCAGCAGGGACAACGCTAGCGTGCCCGGAGAGACAACCGGGACTCGCTAGGGGTCGAGTGTGTCTGCCCTGTCACTCGCATGCTGAGCTTCTTCTTCCCTTCCAAGCGCGCGATAGGTGTCGGCAGCGTTGCGGAGCGACTGTGCGAGGTCCTCCGAGAACACTTGGGGCCACTTTGCCGTCAGCTTTTCACGGATGGTGACGGCTCGACCGATGGCGGCCAGCGCTTCGCCGTTTCGACCCACTGCTCCAAGGCCCACGGCGAGGTTGTTCAGCGACATGGCGAGGTCGGGCAGGTGAGTGTCAGGGTCTTTGGCTGCCAACTCCTCACGGATACCTAGGGCCCTCTTGACGGCGGCCAGCCCTTCCTCGCGTCGGCCCACCTCTCCGAGCAGGTTTGAGAGGTTGTTCAGCGACATGGCGAGGTCGGGCAGGTAAGTGTCCGGGTCTTCGGACGCCAGCCTCTCGCGGATTTCCAGGGCTCGTTCGATAGCGTCGAGCCACTCCGCGTTCTGCCCCAGGTTGCCGTAGTTGGCCGACAGGTTGCTCAGTGACGTGGCCAAGTCGGGCAGAAACGAGTCTGGGTCTTCGGCTGCGAGATCCTCGCGGATTCGCACCGCCCGCATGCCGACGGCCAGCGCCTCGTCGTGTCGTCCCAGAGCCCCGTAGTCGACCGAGAGGTTGGCCAGCGAGTCGGCCAGGTCGGGGAGGAACGCGCCGGGGTCGTCGATTGCCAACTGCTCACGGATCCGGGCAGCCCACATGGTGGCGGCCAAGGCATCCTCGCGCTGTCCAAGCTTGCCAAACGCCAGCGAAGCGATGCCCAGCGAGTCGGCCAGGTCGGGGAGGAACGTGTCGGAGTCTCGTGTCACCAACTCTTCGCAGATTGAGATGGCGCGCTCGATGGTGGCCAGGGTTTCCTCGTGCCGTCCGAGTCGGCCAAACGTCAGCGCAGCGTTTCGCAGGGACAAGGCTAGGTCTGGGAGGAACCCGTCCGGGTCCTTGGCCACTAAGTCTTCGTTGATGGAGACTGCTTGCTCGATGGAGGAGAGGGCTTCCTCGTGTAGCCCCAGTTCCGCGCACTGGATCGAGTGGTTTGTCAGCAACGCTGCAAGGTCGGGGAGGAATCGTTCTCGGTCTGAGGCTCCCAGCTCGTCGGTGATTCGGAGTGCCCGTTCGGTGGCGGCCAGACCTTCCTCGGGCCGACCCATCTTGCCGTAGAAGATGGAGAGGTTGCTCAACGACGTGGCGAGGTCTGGGAGGAAAGCTTCAGGGTTCCTTGCTGCCAGCTCTTCGCGAATGGCGACTGCGCGCTCAATGGCCGTGAGCCCCTCCTCCCGCCTTCCCATCCCTTCGTAGTCGATCGAGATGTCGTTCAGCGAGCTTGCCAGGTCTGGCAGGTACTTGTCGGGGTCGCTCTTGGTGAGTTCTTCGAAGAAGCTGAGGCATCGCTCCAAGGCGGCCAGCGAGTCATCGCCTCGACCCGCGTCTCGGAATCGGAGCGAGGCGAGCTGTAGGAGTTCGGCACGGTCCGGCGGGGGCGTCTGGTCTGAGTCCAGGGCCGCGAGCGCGCGATCGAAGACGGCCGAGGCAAGATCACGCAGGCCCGCGTCTCTCTCCGGAAACGCGTCGTCGACGGTGACGACTTCGACGAGCGATGTCGGGCTCCAGTCATTGATCGCGGCCTTGAGCCGGGCGACGAGCGCTTCGACCTCTTCGGGGGTGGAGGCATCGTCAACGGTCTGCGCAAGCTGAACGATGGCGGCGGCCAGTTCCTCCGAGGACGGCGTTGTCTCCTGGTGCGGGTCGTCGCGCATGATCTCTTCTCCGTCCTTCGTCCTGGAGGTTGCCGAAACCTAGGCTACTCATCGCGCCGACGCCGAATCGGTGCCGAATCGGCGGGGACAACGCAAACTCAAGCGCTGGCGCAGTGCTCCCAGCACGCAGTCAGACGCGACAGCGGTCAACGACACCGCAGACCGCTACCGGATCGGCGCAACGCAGATGACGTAAAGGCCAATTATCCAGGTCGGCGGCCGCATCATCCAACTCTCCCTCCGCGTTTGTGCAGGTCAGAGAGTCAGGGAGTGACGGTCCGCCGTTGGTGAGGGCACCCAAACCTGGATATGTGGCCTTTGCCCGCTTCGGGGGTGCGGTGACAGCGTGGTGTGGGGCGTGCGAGGGCTGAGGAGAGGCGGTGACAGCGAGGGATAAGGTCGGGCGTGGCCGGAAGAGGGGGGCGGTGACATGGGGGACCGGTCAGGGATCGAGTTCGTCAGCCCTGTCCTCGGCTTCCTGAGCTTCTTCTTCTCGGCCTAGTTCGCCAAGACTGTAGGCAGCGGTCCGGAGCGAATCCGCAAGGTACTCTGCGAAGACCGTCGGCCGCTGGGCCGTCAGATCCTCGCGAATGGCGATGGCCCGCTGGGCCGCCGCCAGCGCCTCCTCGTTTCGATCCAGGTTCCCCAAATCGACGGCGACGATGTTCAGCGAGGTCGCAAGGTCGGGGAGGAACCGGTCGGGGGCTTCGGCCGCCAGCTGCTCGTGGATTGCCAGACCTCGTTCGCCGGCAGCCAGTGACTCCTCGTGACGCTTTACCTCGGTGAGAGCGATCGACAGGTTTCCCAGCGAGTCGGCGAGATCCGGCAGAAACACGTCGGGGGCTGACGCCGCAAGCTGCTCACGGATGTCGACGGCTCGTTCGATCGCGGCGAGCCCTTCCTCCTCTCGCCCCAGCTCGCTGTACCGGTTCGAGATGTTGCCCAGCGAGGTCGCGAGATCCGCGAGGAACGCAGCGGGGGTGGTCGCCGCC
>WQYN01000068.1 GCA_009781225.1 Micrococcales bacterium
CGGATTTGAAGTCCCGCGCTTGTAGGGTAGGAGATTGTTCCTCGCATACCTGCGCATAACATCCTGTGGTCATGGCATATGAAACGCAGTGCTTTTCCGAGGTGTTTAATGTAAAAGCTACCCCTTCGCCGACACCGCTTCCCTCCAATCTGGGGAGTGGTCTCGTGGAATTTGGCCCCCCCAAAACCAACGAAACCGCTCCCTAGTCGCCCCCGGGTTCCCCCGCCCCCACCGCTCCTCCGCCGCCCCACCCCACCGCCGCGCCGAGTATGTCGAGAGCTGACCTGCAAGAACGCTGTCAGCCTTCCAACAGGTCAGGTTCCGACATACTCGCTGGGTGGGACCGGGAGTGACCGGGAGCGGAACCGGGAGAGAGGCGGAGCAGGACCCGGGAGGCAAGGTCCGTCATCGTGCGCAGCTAGAAGCCCGGGTGGAGGAGGCGATAGGCGGTGCTCCGGTCTCCCCGGCCACCGCTGACGGCCACCCTGCCGTCGCGGACGAGCGCGTCGAGGGCGTATTTCACCTGGCGCCGGGTCAGGCCCGTCCGCTCGACGAGCTCGGTGATGGGCGCTGACTCGTCGCCCAGCGCTTGCAGCACGTTGGCCCCGCGAGGTGGGCCGGCGGCAGCGACGGGGCGCGCGCCCACAGGATTCCGGTGGACCATGGCGGTGAAGGACACCCCCGTGTCCACGAACGTCGCGGGGGCGAGGCCCGCCTTGCGCAGCGCCTCCTGAGCTTCGCGAATGCCCCCGCCCTCGCCCTCGATGAGCCGCCGACCGTCCGGCCCGCGCACCAGTCGCCCCAGGTCATAGAGGTATTCGTTGACCGCCGACTTGCCTCGCGGCGTCCCCAGCTGGTCGCTCGTGAGCCCCCAGAGCCCGCCCGGGCTGGCGATGACAAGCTTGTCGGGCAGCAGTCGGATCTCGACGCGCTTGGACTGCGTGCGCGGCGACAAATCGCGATGGACGATGGCGTTACTCACCAACTCCCGCACCGCCACCAGCGGAATCTCGGGATAGTCGCGGGCGTTGCCGTCGGGCGTGTAGGCGACGGCCGTTCGGGTGTTGCGCGCCACCCACTCAACGCTCTGGTCCAGTAGCTCGGGGACGGGCCCGTCAAAGTGAGCCAGGTCCACCATGCGCGGCCCTCCGTCGCCGGGAGCGGCGGCAGCGGTCACCGCGAGCGATGGGGCGAACTCCTGAGGGTAGCGGCCCAGCGCGTAGAGCCCTGCCGTTGTCAGGTTTCCGTTGGCGGTGACCCCTTTGAATCGAAGGATCGCCTCGGCCGTGGCGTTCGCAAGCCGCCGCGATGACCTGCGAGCCTCGACGAGGAACCGCTCGACCAGGTCCGAATCGAGATCACTGGTGGTGGATCCCGGGATGGGAGCGGAATCAAAGCGCGGTCGGTCCTGCATCGCCATCAGCTGTGCCACCTCTTGATCGGACATGACGTAGTCTCCGTCCGACTGTCTGAGGTAGGCGCGACCTCGGGTGCGGCAGGGTTTCTGGGCGGCAGGCAGCCCTGCCACCTCCACGACCAGCACTTTCTTCCCCTTGGTCTCGACGGTGTCGAACTCGACCTGGACGGGCGGATCGACTGCTGTTCGCGCCTGCGCAGCAATGCCTGCCTCGAGGTGGGCCACGTCGTTGACCCCGGTGACGAGGAAGCCCCGGTGTTCGTCAACGCCGAGGAGCACGGTCCCTCCGTCCGGCATGTTTCCGAAGGCGCACAGGGTTTCCGCAAGCTGAGGCACTCCTCCCGCCGCAAGCTTCGCTTCGATCAACGTCGAGTCTCCCCGGCGGCTCCGCAGCTCCTCGAGAACCCGGGCGAGGCGATCAGATGTCCATGGCATACGGGAATTGTACATCTGGCGGGGGGATTGTGTTCATCATGTCCATCTGGGTGTCTATGAGGAGCCTGTTTTGTAAATCTGGTGCTCCACGCCCTCGCGCTGACACCGTTTCCCTCCGATCTGGGGAGTGGTTTCGTGGACTTTGGCCCCACCAAAACCAACGAAACCACTCCCTAGTCGCCCCCGAGCTCCACCACCCCCACCGATACCGCTCCCTAGTCGCCCCCGAGCTCCACGCCCCCCACCGACACCGCTCCCTAGTCCCCCCGCCCCCCACCACCCCACCGACACCACTCCCTATCGGGCTCGGGCTGGCGCGGGGTAGGGTGACGGGGACGAACGCTCACCCTGGGGGGACACTATGACTACGCCTGCACCCATCGCTGCGACCTCGACGGCAGCGTGGAAAGCGCTGGAGGCGCACTTTGCTGAGTTCCAAGGGGCCGGGCGGGGGCTCCGGGAGCTGTTCGCCAGCGACCCGCACAGGGCTGAGCGTCTCACGCTGGCGGCTGGCGACCTCCGGATTGACCTCTCGAAGAACCTGGTGACCGACCGGACACTCGAGCTGCTCGTGCAGCTGGCCTGCGAAGTTGACCTCCCGGGGCGCATCGAGGCGATGTTCACGGGCGAGCGCATCAACGTCACCGAGGGGCGCGCGGTGCTGCATACAGCGCTGCGGGCGCGGCCCGACGAGACCTCGCTCCAGGTCGATGGACGCGATGTGCGCCAAGATGTCGCCGCTGTCCGCGAGCGCATGGACGACTTCGCGCGGCGTGTGCGGTCCGGCCAGTGGGTCGGGGTGACTGGGCGGCCCGTGCAGACCGTGGTCAACATCGGGATTGGGGGGTCGGACCTCGGGCCCGCCATGGCCTACCAAGCGCTGTCGGATCGCCGGGAGGGGATCGAGGCGCGGTTCGTCTCGAACGTGGACCCCTCCGACCTCACCGACACCCTCGCCGACCTCGACCCGGAGACAACGCTCTTCATCGTCGCCTCGAAGACCTTCAACACGCTCGAGACCCTCACCAACGCGCGCCTGGCCCGCAGTTGGCTGCTTAGCCGCCTGCGCGCTGTCGGCGCTGTGACGGACGATGGCGGCACTGCGGTTTCGCGGCATTTCGTCGCCGTCTCGACAGCTCTGGATCGCGTGGCAGCGTTTGGCATTGACCCAGCCAATGCTTTCGGTTTCTGGGACTGGGTGGGGGGCAGGTATTCGGTGAGCTCCGCCATCGGCCTCAGTCTGGTCGTGGCGCTGGGGCCCGAGGTGTTTGACGAGTTCCTGGCGGGATTCGCGGCGATGGACCGGGTGTTTCGGACCCAGCCACTCGCGGGCAATGCCCCGGCACTTATGGGGCTGTTGGGCGTGTGGTACGTCAACTTCTTCGACGCGCGGTCCCACGCGGTCCTGCCGTACTGCCAGCGCTTGGCGCGATTCCCGGCCTACCTGCAGCAGCTGACGATGGAGTCGAATGGGAAGTCGGTCCGCTGGGACGGGAGCCCGGTCGAGGGGGCGACGGGCGAGGTGTACTGGGGCGAGCCGGGGACGAACGGGCAGCACGCGTTCTACCAGCTACTTCACCAGGGGACTCAGATGGTGCCCGCCGACTTCATTGGCTTCGCTCAGCCGGCTGAGGGGGCGGGAGTGGCGGACGGCGACCAGGATGTCCACTCGCTTTTGCTGGCGAACTTTGTCGCGCAGAGCGCCGCGTTGGCGTTTGGGAAGACTGCGGCGGAGGTTGAGGCGGCTGGCGTGTCGGGTGCGGTGGTGCCGGCGCGGGTCTTCGAGGGGAACCGACCTTCGACCTCGATCATGGCGCCGGCCTTGACGCCGTCGGTCTTGGGCCAGCTCATTGCTTTGTACGAGCACATTGTCTTTACTCAGGGGATCGTGTGGGGGATCGACTCCTTTGACCAGTGGGGGGTCGAGCTCGGCAAGGAACTGGCGTTGGCGATGGGCCCGGCGCTCGCGGGGGATGCTGGAGCGCTTGCGGATCTGGATGCGTCATCGCGCGGGCTGGTGGAGTATGTGCGGGGGTTTGGTCCGTCATCGTGCGTGGGGGTGTAGGGGGTTCGCCGGGGCGCGGGTCAGCGATTTGCGGCAATGGTGAGCATCGGAGGTGAGGGGCGGGCGTGGCGTGGGGTGGCCGCCGGTGATCGTGCACCTCAGGCGGGCGAAATCCGAAGTTCGTCGTACTTGAAATCCGAAGTTCGTCGCATCTGAAATCCGAAGTTCGTCGCGTCTGAGATCGATGCTCGCGCAGTTGGGTGGCGCCCAGTCCAGGGAACTGACGCCCAGGCGCGTCGCCGGAACCCGCGGTGTGAAGACCCTCGGGCGGGACAACCCCCACCACCCAAGGACCCCGGGCGTCGTGTGATGTGTCATACTCATTGCATGACACAACTCGCAGTTCGGCTCGACTCAGCAACCTCGGCAGCGCTGGGCCGCCTCACTGAGCACACCGGCCAGACCCGATCAGAGGTCGTGCGAGACGCGATCATTGAGTTCGACAGGGCGAAGCTCATTGCCCAGATGCGCAGGGAATCCCTCGAAGTGTCGGATGACGACGCTGATCGCGCCGAGGTTCGCGCCGTGTTCAACGACATGAGGTCGCGCCGTGCGTGGTGACGTCTACCGTTTCCGTCCAAATGACGTTCGCGGCCGCAAACAGTCGGGGGCGCGCTACGCGGTGGTCGTCCAGTCGGACCACCTCATGCTCTCGACCGTCCTTGTCGCCCCGACATCCACGTCGGCTCGCCACACGGTCTTCCGCCCGCGCATCGAACTCGACGGGCAAGAGACCTTGATCATGGTGGAGCAGGTCACCGTGGTGGATCCCCAGACGGAGCTGGGCGAATGGGCAGGTCGCCTTGACCCTCACGAACTCGCGGATCTAGAGCAGGCACTCTCCCTGGCGCTAGGCCTGTTGGGGTAACGCACGCAGCGCGGCGTCGAGAGTTTCCTGAACACGACACTAGGGTGGAGGGCGTGGTAGACCTCGCTTTTGTCATTGCTGGGTCCGAGGCGACGGGGGGCGCCGGGATCCAGGTGGACCTTAAGACCTTCCAGCAGATGGGTGTGTACGGTGTGGGGGCCCTGACCTGCATCGTTGCCTTTGATCCGGGGAATGGGTGGGCGCACCGGTTCCATCCGGTCGAGCCCGGCATCATCGCCGAGCAGATCGAGGCGGCCCTGGCGGCGCACGAGCCACCGGTCGTCAAGATCGGAATGCTGGGGACGCCGTCGACCATTGAGGTCGTCGAGAAAGCGCTGGCTGGCCAGGCGTTCCGCCATGTGGTGGTGGATCCCGTCCTCATCTGCAAGGGGCAGGAGCCGGGAGCGGCCCTCGACACCGACACGGCGCTGCGGGAGCGGATTCTCCCGCTGGCCACAGTCGTCACGCCGAACAACTTCGAGACTCGGACGCTCGCCGGGGTGGACTCGCTGGATACCGTCGCGGATCTCGAGGAGGCCGGGCGGCTGATCCTGAAGTCGGGACCGTCGGCGGTCATCGTGAAGGGTGGGGTGGATTTCCCGGGTCCGGATGCGATTGATGTGCTGGTCCAGCGCCTGGATGGCGGGGCGGTGGACGTCCGGGTGTTCTCTGTGCCAAAGATCGGCGAGGAGCGGGTCTCGGGAGCCGGCTGCACCTTCGCCGCCGCGATCACCGCGGGGCTGGCAAAGGGCTGGTCGGTCCCCGACGCCGTGGCCACAGCCAAGAAGCATGTCACCGAGGGCATCATGGCGCGGGTCTCCGCCCGGACCCCCTTCACTACCGTGTGGCAGGGAGCCTTCGGCCCCGATCAGTAGGGCATAGAGCCCCGATCAGTAGGGGCTTTGTGGGTACGTGGGCTGGGAGATGGACTCGCGTAGCGGTTGACCAGCACCTTTGACGCGGACGATGGCGGCACGCAGGCATTGGAGGCACGCGGGCTTCGGCGACACCCGGGTATAGAAACGGGGGCCCGCGCGACCCTCCCTGACATCCGGTTCGCGCGGGCCCCCTCGCGGCTCCGCGACGGCGCCCTGATCCACGCCATCAAGCGGAGCACCTCGGCCCAGCTGGGGCGAGCTGGCCGAGAGCCTGGGATCGTCCGAACCACGTTCGATCCGTTAGAGGAAATGCTAGGCCGTGTACGGCAAATAGTCACGACGTGCTGGTGAGATTTCCTGGGAAACATCGACCAAATGCCCCGGCCCACCAGCGTCAACGCCAGTTTTTCGCAGAACGCGAACAGCGCGACCCCTTCAGTGAGAATGACAGCGCTCGGGGCTCCAGCGGCGCCGCGACCCCTACGAAGAATCTGGCAGCGCTTCCTGTTCCCCTCCGAGGCAGCAACCCCTCGGGAAGGGGCCCACAGCGCCGATCCCAACCTTCACGGAGACGCGGCCACAGAAAGCGCTTCCCCCACCGCTCCACCGCGCGAGAATGACCGCGCAGTCGCATCTGTCACCGCTCGACGCCCGCGAGAATGCCCGCAACAAACTTGCGTTGAAGAATGGCATAGGTGACGACAATAGGAGTGATGACAATGAGCGTCGCGGCCGAGAGGAGAGGGATATCTATCGAATGCGGCGCGACAAAGAACCCAAGCCCAGCCGGCGCCGTTCGCCGGTTCGGATCGGAGATCACGGTGATAACAATTAGGAACTGGTTCCACGCCCACATGAAATACAGAACGGCAAGAGTCGTCAATGCCGGAGTCGCGAGCGGAGCCTGAATGTATCGCAGCCGCTGACCAGCGCTGGCACCGTCAATCATCGCCTGCTCGGACAGCTCGGATGGCTGGCCGGCGAAGGTCGTTTTCATCCAGTACACACCGAAGGGGAGGAAGGCAGCCGACTCGACGAGGGCGAGCGTGACGAGAGAGTCGGTGAGGTGGAGGGCTCGCAGGTCGTGGTAGAGCGGGACGATCACCACCTCGATCGGCAGCGTCATCCCCACGATGAAGGTAATCGTGAGGAAGCCTCGTCCGGGGGTGTTGAGGGCCCCAAGCCCGAATCCAGCGAGTCCCGCCAGAACGCAGGTGAGAGGAACCACAATGAGACAGACGATCACGCTCTGTCCCACGAGCGAGGAGAAGTGACCCTCCGTCCACGCGGTCGCGATGTTGCTCCAACTCCAGGTATCAGGCCAGGATAGGCCCCGGACGGTCGCGCCAGGCTCATGGAAGGCCGCCAGGACAATCGCCGTGATCGGGACAAGGATCCCCGCCGCCATCAACAAGAGAATGGCGTATCCCATCACCCGTTCGGACCGCGACGCCCTCATCGCTCAGCCTCGACTTTCGAGAGCCGAGAGGTGGCGATCGCCGCCATCGCCACGAGACAGGACAAGACGATGGCGAGAGCGGCAGCGTGCCCCAAGTCCCCAGCGACCAGGCGTTGGTAGATGACCAGCCCCGGCACATCAGTCCGGTGACCAGGCGAGCCGCCCGTCGTGATGTAGACAAGGTCGAAGGCAGCAAGGGCGGAGATGACGGTCACGGTCAATGCCAACCCGACCTCCGCACGAAGCCCCGGCAAAGTCACCGCGAAGAACTCCCGAACGGGCCCGGCCCCGTCCAGACGCGCCGCCTCATACAAGTGAGGATGAATGTTCCCGGCACCGGCGATAAATAGCATCATGCACAGGCCTGACTGGACCCACGTCCCAATGAGTCCAATCGCGGGCAGCGCCCAATTCCACTCCCCCAGCCACGCGCGATCCGACGAGATTCCTACCCACCCCAAGAGGCCGTTCGCCGTGCCGTTGGGCGAGTAAATCCAGCGGAAGATGATCCCCACGGCAATGAGTGGCAATACCTGGGGGAGGAAATAGACGAGTCGGAATGCTGCCATCCCTCGGATCCGGTGCCGCGTGAGCAACGCTGCCATGATCAGCCCGAAACACACAGGCGCCAATGCGAAAAACACGAGAAGAATGAGAGCGTGGACAATCGAGCCGCGCAGAATCGGGTCGGAGACAACGTCGACATAGTTAGCAAGACCGCGCCAAACCGCCGGATTAACACCATCCCAATCCCACAAAGACAGGTTGAGAGTGCGCGCGGTCGGATAGAGGATGAAGGTGCCATAAAGTAAGAGGGCAGGCGCAACGAACAAGAGCCCCAACCACTGTCGCTTTCTCAGCCGCCGCCCAGCCTTCACTGTTTCGAGGCGTCCCAGTTATCCTGGAGAGCCTTGACAAAGTACTGAGGCTCGACCTCGCCAGCGATGACACCCTGAAGGCCCTGAGTCAATTCGGTGTGCATCGTTGGAGTGGCGTGATCAAAGAACGTGACAATTCCGCCATCGGCCGCTGCCGCAGCGTAGGCTTCGCGAAGCTCGGTCGCCACGCCCGGCTCAGGCTGAGGTGCCGTCGCGATGTTCACCGGTAGCATCCCCAGTCCGACAGCGATCTCGGCGGCTTCGGGAGAGGCGAGATAGTCGAGGAAAGCAGCGGCGACATCGGCCTTCTCTGAGCGCGACGAGATCGCGAAGCCAGCGCAAAAGCCCTGGCCAGAGGCGGGATCCGAGGCCTGCCGACCCGGGAAGCCGAAGAAGCCAGCGTCGACACCAAGCCCATCGCGCACGGTCCCGACAGCCCACGAGCCGTCCACGGTGAAGACGGCGCCGCGACCCGCGAAGTCGGCGCGAGCGTCATCTTCCTTCATTCCGTTCGCCGAGCCCGGGAAGTAGCCCAGCACGCTCCACTCGGCGAGCTTCGCGGCGGCCTCGGCGGCTTCGGGAACCGCAATCGTGGCTCCGGCGGTCCCGTTTACCCAGGCCTTGGCCTTGTCCGCACCCATCATCGAGGCGAGCATGCCTCCCCAAAGGTGGATTCCGCCATCGTCCAACGAGCCCAAGGCAAGCGGAGTCATGCCCCGTTCCTTCGCAGCGGCGAGCATCTCTTCAAACTCGGCGAACGTGCTCGGCGGGCCGCCAACGCCCAGCTGGTCGAGCAGGTCTTTGTTGAAGAAGACACCGGTGAAGGCCGCGCCGCCCGGGATGCCATACTGCGCGCCCTCGCCGTGGACCTTGCCGTCGGCGCTGAGCTGGAGCATCGCGAGCTGGTCGGCCGGGAACTTGTCCGCCCAGCCGTAGGCCTCGACGTAAGCGCCCAGGTCAAGGACGTGGCCGGCGGGCGCCAGCGTCTGGATGGCCGAGTCGACATACTGGGTGATGTCGGGCGCGGAGTCCGAGCTCATGCGGTTGATGATGTCGGTCGAGAAGTTCCCGCACTCCTCGTACTGCTTGTCGAAGGTGACGTTGGGATGCAGCGCGGTGAAGCCGTCGAGAAGATCCTCGACCGGGTGCGCGTCGCAGTAAGCGGCGGTCAGCGTGATGGGCTCCTCCGGCACCCCGGTCGTGACGTCATCGGCGGACGATGGCGGCGCTGGCGGTTGGTCTGACGACGGCGAGCAGGCGGCCAGTGCTGAGGCGACGAGCGCGGCGGCGGTTACCGCGGCAGCCAGGCGAGCGCGAGCCTGCGAGGATGGGCGGGCGCTGAGCTGCGGCGAGGGGCGAGCGGGTGTCTGCGAGGAAGCGTGAGCGGGTGTCTGCAAGGAGAGGCGCGAGGGCGTGTTCATGGGTAGGGCGTCTTTCGTGGTGGTGCGACGGCGTTGTGTCGGGAACTATCGTGCCACGAAGTGGCAGCGCTAGGGCGCGCCTCCCCCAACCCGCACACACCGACATCGCTTCCCACACTCCGAGTGTCTCGCGTTCTAGGGTTGGCCGCAGGCGGCGGCGCGTTTTGTCGAGCCCCAAGGGCGCGGCCGAGGGCTTCGCTGTCGACCATGACCAAGCATTCTCCAAGAGAACGGACTCTTTACCCATGTTACGAACCAGAAGCCGAAGTCGGCTTACCTTGTCTGCTGCCGTTGTCGGAGCGGCAGCCCTCTCCCTCGTTTGCGTGGCAGCCCCGCCTGCCATGGCCGACGATCCTCCCGCCGTTGCGATCTCGCAGACGGTGTGGTCACCCGGGGCCGTTGCCCAGGGCATCCTCGTGACGGCCTACACGAACCAGGCTCAGTGGTCAGCTGCGAGCGACGCGGCATGGCTGACCGTCTCCCCGGCCACGGGTCCGGGTGGGGCTCGGATGACTGTCATGACGACCGCCAACTCGGTGTCGTCGCCGAGGACCGGGACGGTAACGGTCACCGCAGGGGGCGCTTCTGCGGCCTTGGTGGTGACGCAGGGTGGCTCCGCGATGCCACCGAACCTGACGCTGTCGCGGACAACCTGGGACCCTGATCGCACGGCGCAGAGCACCGGGGTTGTCGTCAACTCTAACCAACAGGCCTGGTCAGCGACCTCCAATGCCTCGTGGTTGACCGTCGCACCAGGCTCGTGGGCTGCCAACACGACGATGACACTCTTCGTGACGGCGAACACGACGACCGCGTCTCGGACCGGGACGGTGACCGTGACCACCGCGGGAGTGAGCGCGACGGTGACGGTGACGCAGGAGGCGGAGGCGCCATCGTGCCTATCCTTCGAAGAAGCGTGCCCTTGGGACTTGACTCCTCGGGTCGTCACGACGGAAGGCGACGAGACGCACTACCTGCGCTTCACCGCGCCATCGTCGGCCTGGTACGTGTTCGAGTCGTCGGCGCGCGCGGCGGACAGCTACCCGCTCGCGACGCTCCACTCGCCCAGCCTGAGCGCGATCGCCGAAGACCTCGGCGGGGCCGGGGGCTGGGAGTTCCGGATCATCGCGGAGCTGACCGCTGGGCAGGTCTACTACCTGACGACGAAGCAGTACTTCGAGTCCCAGGGCGGGCACTTCACCATCACGGCGCAGGCGTTTTCTGCGCCACCGTTCCTGGCGTTCGCCTCGGCGGGCGACTGGGACTTGTCTCCGATCGTGGTCTCGCCGATCGGCTCGACCATGCAGTACCTGCGGTTCACCGCGCCGGTGTCGGGCTGGTACGAGTTCGAGTCCTCCAACCACGCGGCGACCGCTGACCCAGCGGCGAATCTCTACGCGGCAGACCTGAGCTGGATCGCCTACGACGACGACAGCGCAGGAGGCCTGAACTTCCGGATCACCGCCGAGTTGACCGGCGGGCAGGTCTACTACCTAGTTGTCCGCCAATGGGCCGCCGAGCGGACCTACGGGGCGTTCACCGTGACCGGCCAAGGTCCCCACACCGGCCCACCGCCCCTCGAGTAGCCCGAGCGGGGCAGCCCCCCGCCCCCCCAGCGCTGCCAGGCGACCGAATCCGGGCAGGCCCCCCGCGCGCCAGCGCTGCCAGGCGGCCGAATCCAGGTGGGCGCCCACCCCACCAGCGCTGCCAGGCGAACCTGGGAGTGGTTTCGTTGGATTTGACCCCGTCAGATTCAACGAAACCACTCCCCAGTTCGTGAAAGAGGCATGGCTGAGCGCGACGGAGGGGTGGCTGAACGCCCCACCGGCGCTGAGTGCGAGGAATCCGACAATTCAGAGCCCCTGGCAGCGCTCTATGTTGTCGGATTCCTCGCACTCGGTGGGAGATGGGAAGCACTCGCTGCGGCCTCCGTACACGCCGACACCGCTTCCCACACTCCCGCCGCGGTGAGTCCAATGGTGGTCGCGCGCAGCGGCGGACTCGGCTGAACACGGAGGTCTAGGTCGAGGAGTCGCTGCCGATCCTGATCGCGCACACTCACAAGAGAACGGACCTTCACATGTCGCGAACCCATAGCCGATCTCGGCTTGCCCATTTTGCTGCCGCCGTCGGAGTGGCAGCTCTCTCCTTCACCTTCGTGGCAGGACAGCCTGCCATGGCCGATGACGATCCTCCCGCCGTAGCGATCACGCAGACGACGTGGTCACCCGGGGCCACTGCCCAGGGCATCCTCGTGACGGCCTACACCAACCAAGCCACGTGGTCGGCTGCCAGCGACGCGTCGTGGCTGACGGTCTCGCCCGACACCGGGCCTGGCGGAGCGCGGATGACCGTGCTCGTGACGGCGAACACGGAGTCGTCGCAGCGGACCGGGACCGTGGCAGTGACCGCCGGCGACGCTTCTGCCGACCTGGTGGTCACCCAGGCCGGAACGGCGATGCCACCGAGCCTCACACTGTCGCAGACGACCTGGGATCCGGATCACGCGGAGCAGAACACCAGGATTGTCGTCAACTCCAACCAGCAGGCCTGGTCGGCCTCCTCTGACGCGTCGTGGCTGACGGTCTCACCCGGCGCATGGTCTGCCAACTCGACGATGACGCTGTTCGTGGGGGCAAACGCGACCACAGCAACGCGGACCGGGACCGTGACGGTGACCACCAACGGCGCAAGCGCAACGGTGACAGTCACCCAGGCCTTTGAAGAGCCACCTTGCTCGTCGTTTGCCTCGGCGTGCGACTGGGACTTGTCTCCCGTCGTGGTCTCCCCCGTGGGCAGTGATCCGCACTATCTGCGTTTCACCGCGCCGGAATCGGGCCAGTACACATTCGCATCCTCGGAACGTGGGCCGAACACCGACCCCTACGGACTGCTCTTCGACGCAAGCCAGAGTCTCATCGCCTACGACGACGACGGGGCAGGAAACCTGAACTTCCGAATCACCGCGGAGCTGGCCGAAGGACAGGTCTACTACCTGGCCGCCCGGCACTTCTCCAGTTCCTACACTGGGCAGTTCACCATCACCTCACAGCTCTACACCCCGCCGCCCTGCTCCTCATTCACCTCAGCATGCGAGTGGGACCTATCTCCGGTGGTGGTCTTCCCAATGGACACGCGGCCCCACTATCTGCGTTTCACCGTGCCGGAATCGGGCCAGTACACATTCGAATCCTCGGAACGTGGGCCGAACACCGACCCCTACGGGCTGCTCTACGACGCCGACCAGAGCCCCTTCGCAGGGGACGACGACGGGGCAGGAAACCTGAACTTCCTAATCACTGTGGAGCTGACAGCCGGACAGGTCTACTACCTGGTCGCCCATAACCTCGCTGGCCACGGCACGGGACAGTTCACCGTCACAGCACAGCTCTACACCCCG
>WQYN01000069.1 GCA_009781225.1 Micrococcales bacterium
CGGTCAGGGGGCCGCCGATGAGGTGGCCGGTGGCGTCCCAAAGCCTGATCGTGTGGTCGCTGCTGGCCGAGGCGATCACCTCGCGCTCTCCCAGCCTCCCGATCGCCACCGCGTTCACCCTGCTGGTGTGGCCGGTCAGGGGGCCTCCGATGAGGTGGCCGCCAATGTCCCACAACCGAACCGTGTTGTCGTCCCCGCCGGAGATGACAACATCACGATCTCCAAAACGACCAACCGCTACCGACAACACCGGGCCTACATGGCCAGTCACGGGTCGGCCGATCGGTTGACCGCCAGCGTCCCATAACCGAACCGTGCTGTCCTTGCCTGCGGAGACGACAACACCGCGATCTCCAAAACGACCAACCGCCACCGACAACACCGGGCCTACATGGCCAGTCACGGGTCGGCCGATCGGTTGACCGCCGATGTCCCACAACCGGATCGTGTTGTCCTCCCCGCCAGAAACGACGTCATCACGATCCCAAACACGGCCAACCGCCACCGACAACACCGGGCCTACATGGCCAGTCAGGGGCCGACCCACCGGTTGACCACCAATGTCCCGCAACGGAATCGTGTTTTCGGCACCGGCAGTGGCGACAGCACGCCCGTCCGGGATCACTGAGGCTGAGTTCGCCGGGCTCGGGTAATCCTCGAAGGCAGTAGCAGAGAGTATCGACGCGCCGTCACCTGCCATCCGCTACACATCCTTTCCCTAGTCCCCACCAGTCTGCCACGACACAGCCAGTGGGCAGGCAACGGTTTCCATCCTCGGGCTTCCGCCAATACCTCGTTGTCTCGCTTCCATTGAGCGACGGGACGGTGACGATGCGGGACGGACCGCGCTTCGCCGGCCATCAGAGCCCTCCCGGCAACTTCTTGCAGATTCCAGCCCGGCGGGCGCGGGTCCTGACTAGGACTCGAAGGGTTTCTCGCATGCGGAGCTGCCGCTCGCGTGTCGGCCACTTCGGAAGCATCAGGGCTATCACCCCGCCCGGTTGCTCTGGCCCGCGCCGTGATCCTTTGACAGTTGTTCGCGTCAGGGAAGGAGTGGCCATGCCCCGCAGGGTCATTGATGGGCAGGGTCTACTATTCGATTCGTTTGAGGAGGTCAGTGATGACACGCATGCAGGACACCAGCAGCAGCGTCCCAGCGCAGGTCCAGTGGATGGACTCGACGCTGGATGGGCTGGAGCCAGTCGTGGAGTTCGCCGGGTCGGTGGTCTACGAGGATCTGTGGATGAGCCTGCCTTACCGGTGGGCGTTGCCAATCCCGGTGGACTGGTTGGAGGATCCGGGGGATCCGGTGTTCTCGAATCAGCCGGTCAGGGGTCGGGATCTGCTCCCGACAGGCCTGGCACCAGGCCTATCGGAGGGACTCCTGCTCCTGGTGGACAGGGCGTTTGGGGTGGCGCATCTGGACGAGCAGGCACAAGCGTGGCAGCCACTTTCCACACCGGTGGTCCAGGTGAACCCAGCGACGGGCTGCTGGCAGTGGGCTCACCCACTGGCGGGCCTGGCAGCGATGTTGGCGTTGACCCGCGAAGCGTGTCGGGTTTGGATGCTTCAGACGAGGGGCTATCCAGCGGTGGCGTTTGGGTTGACCGCGGAGATCGGGATGGCTCCCGAGCACGCTCGGACAGCCCTGGAGTTGCTGCTTCGTTTGGATCCGGATTGGCAGCACCAGCCGACGCAAGCGGACGTGGGGTTCTCTTCGATGTTGGACCAGTGGGCAACCCTGACTCCCCTGGAGGTGGCGGCCTGCTGGAAGAGCCCACCCGACACGATCACCAACCTGTAGGCGACGGCGACCAGCAAGACCCTAACCAAGCCGACCCCCCGTCCACTCCCCCACCCCTCGCCGCGCGTTTCACTCCCGGCACCCGTATTTGGGCCCCGTCAGCGCCCCGTGCCCGTGCCGAAGCCAACCTTGCCGCGATCGCCATCGTGCGCAACCTGGTTCTTGAGCACCGCCCGGCCACTCCTCAAGAGCAAGAACAGTTGGCGGCCTGGTCGGGTTGGGGTGCGGTCCCCCACGTTTTCGAGTCCGGCCGTCCCGAGTGGGAACAGCTATCCGCCCAGCTCAAGGACGCGTTGACCCCCCAAGAGCACGCCGCCGCCTCCGCTAGTACAAGAAACGGCCATTACACCGACCCGAGGATCGCCCAAGCCATGTGGCACACGCTCGCCAAGGCAGGCTTTCGTACCGGCCTGGTCTTCGAGCCTGGTTGTGGCTCGGGCACGTTCATCGGCCAGGCCCCCAAGACTGCCACCATGGTCGGTGTCGAGCTTGACCCCGTCACCGCCCGCATCGCCTCGGCCCTGTACCCCGATGCGCACATCCGCTTAGAACCCCTAGAGCGCACCCTGTTAGACGAACCGCGTCCTTGTGTAGCGGCCATCGGTAACGTCCCGTTTGATTCGCATCGCCCTTACGACCCGCTGGGTAATCCCCACCACTTGAGCTTGCACAACTATGCCTTGGTCAAGGCGATGACCCAGGTGCGTCCCGGCGGTTACGGCCTCCTGCTCACCTCGTCGTTCACGCTGGATGCCAAAGACTCCAAGCACCGGCGAGAACTGTTGAAACACGCCCGGCTCCTGGGTGCGGTCCGCCTGCCCAATGGTGCGTTCGAGCGTGTAGCAGGCACCAGTGTCGTTGCCGACCTGCTGGTCCTTCGGGCCCGCGACGCCGACGACCCGCCCACTCCCCAAGAGTTAGAAGACCTTCAAACCACGCCATTGCCAGGTGGCAGCCAGCTACGAATCTCAAACCATTGGCTCTCCCATCCCGACCGTGTCTTGGGGACGATGACGCAACGCATCGGCTCATTCGGCGCGCCCACGCTCCAGGTAGACGGCCCCACCGGCGACGAGCTAGCCCAGCAAGTCGCCAAAGCTCTCACCAAGATCATCGAAGAAGCAGCACACGCACACCTGGGTTACTCCCCGACCCCCACACAAAGACCAAAGTGGGCCACCCCGGGCCTGCTCCGTCCCCAACCGGAGGCCGATGTCAAAGACGGTCGCATCGAATACCACCCCGAAGAGGGCTTCCGCACCTACGTCGAGGCGTCCCGCAAGTGGCACCCGGTCAAAGTCCCCGCATCCCGTGCCGCTGAGACCCGCGTCCTGTGTGAGCTGCGCGACGCGGCTGTCCAGGTGATTGAAAGCCAGTCGGCCGCCGTATCCCAGTCGGCCGCCGCATCCCAGTCAACCCGCGAGTCGGCCCGTGCTCGCCTCAACCAGGTCTACGACCGTTACGCGGCCACCTATGGCCCGGTCAACCGGTTCACGCTTTCTAAACCCAAAGCTCCTGCCCAACAGGCGCAAGAAAAGGCGTTCACCCTCGCGTTAGATCAGTGGCGGGCATCCCTGCCCGCAGAGTTTGCCACTACCCCCGACGGTCCTGCTCAACCCGACCCCGAACTGGCAGCCCGTTGGCGTACCGAAGCAGCCGAAGGTGGAGAGCCCGTCCAGCTACGCCCCCACCTGGCCGTCCTGCGCTCCGACCCCGACCTGGCGTTAGTCGAGGCCCTAGAGGTCTTCGACCCAGAAACCCAAACCGCGACCAAGGCTCCCATTTTCACCACCGATGTCCTTACAGCCCGGCCCACCCCCACCCGGGCTGACACCCCTGCTGAAGCCCTAGCCCTGTCCATGGCCGAGACCGGCCAAGTAGACCTGGCCAGAATCGGAGGTCTCCTAGGCACCCCAGACGCCCAAACCACCCGGGATGCTCTCGGTGACCTGGTCTACACCAACCCCAAGACCGGAGCCCTGGAGTCGGCATGGACCTACCTTTCTGGTGACGTCCGCCAAAAGCTCACCCAGGCCAGGCTTGCCGCCCAACAAGACCCCACCTTCACCGGTCACGTGACAGCCCTGGAAGCGGTCTGTCCTCCCGAGATTGCCCTAGAAGACATCGCCCTACGTCCTGGTGTCCGTTACGTTTCCCCCGCCGACTATCAGACCTTCGTCCGTGAGACCTTCAAGCTTCCCGCCCAGATCGAAGAAAACCCTGTAGACGGCACTTGGCGTATCCAAGGCCCCCGCAAGGATGTGCCTGCTGCTGTCCAGTTCACCTATGGCACCGCCGAACGAGACCCGTTGACCTTGTTCGAGGCGGCCATGAACAACCGGGTTGTCACCGTGTCAACCAAGGACGAGTACGACGTGCTGCGCTCTGACCCCCAAGCCACCGCCAGGGCCCGGGCCAAAGTAGAGACCATCACCAAAGCGTTCACCACCTGGGCTAAGGCCACCCCCGAACGTGCGGCGAGGATCGCTAAGGCTTACAACGAGGCGTTCAACACCTGGGTGCGCCCCGACTTCACCCCGCTAGGCCAAGCCCTGACCCTGCCCGGTAAGGCAGAACAGTGGAGGCCTCACCCTTACCAGCAAACAGCAGTAGCCCAAGCATTGAACACTCAAGGTATCCTCCTCGACCACGTGGTCGGTGCGGGAAAAACCGGCACCATCGTCATGACGGTCATGGAAATGCGAAGGCTTGGCCGGGCCATCAAACCGTGGGTGGTTGTCCCTAACCAGCTCGTGGACCAGTGGGCTACCGAATGGCGATCCTGGTATCCGGCCGCCACCATCTTGACCATCCCTACCGGCCTGGACCCCAAGGGCAGAAGGGAATACGCTGCCCGGGCGGCCACCGGCGATTGGGATGCGGTCATCTGCCCGTCTTCAGTGTTTTCCAGGATCAGCATCGATCAAGCCCGCGCTGCCGGTTGGCTCGCCGACCAGTCCGCCGAGCTGCGTGCAAAGGCTGCCAGGATCAAAGCCGAATCCAACGGCAGCGACATGAGGATCAAGGCCATCGAAGCCGCAATCAACCGGCTTGAGGTGGCTCACGACAAGGCGATGGCCGCCAAAGACCAAGGCATCACCTTCGAGCAAACCGGCTGCGACCTCCTCGTCATAGACGAAGCCCACAACTATAAGAACCTCGCCCGCGCCTCCGGAGTCCCTGAACTAGCCTGCCCCGGCTCCGACCGCGCGCGAGACCTAGACTTCAAACTCCGCTCCCTACGTGAAGCTCGTCAAGAAGTCGGCGACCTGGGCGGGTCCCTGGTTGTCCTAGCGACCGGCACTCCGATGTCCAACAGTCCCGCTGAACGGTGGGTCATGCTCCACTACCTGCGTCCCGACCTGGCGGACAAGAACCGCACCCAAACCATTGACCAGTGGGCGCAAGTGTTCACCGGCATCGGCGACAAACTAGAACTCGGCCCCGACGGCACCACGTGGAGGATGGTCACAAGGGTTAAACAGTTCACCAACACCGCTGAACTGCGAGCCCTAGAAGCCCAATACACCTCGACTGTTACCACCCAAGACCTCACCCGCGCCCTACCCGCCATCAAACAAGGAGGACGCCAAGTGATCGCCCGACCCGCATCCCCACACGTTCGCGCCTACGTCGCCGACCTGGCAAGGCGCGCCCAAAACCTTGACCCCGAGCATCCCGAACTCGACAACCTGTTGAAGATCACCAACGATGGTCGTCTGGTCGCCTTGGATGGTCGGTTGCGGGGTTTACCGGTGGACGATGACGGGGGGCGAGTTCGCGCCCTCGCCTTGCAGGTCGCTCGCATCCACCAAGAACACACATCAGTCACCTATGTGGGTAGCGACGGCCAACCCTCACCCACCCTGGGCGGGTTCCAGTTGGTGTTCTGCGACCGGTCCACCCCCAAACCCGACGAATGGAACTTCTACCAAGCCCTACGCGACGAACTGACCACCATGGGCCTCGAAGCATCCAAGGTGCGGTTCGTCCACGACGCTGAGACTGACGCCCAACGGGCCGTGCTGTTCGCTGACGCAAGGGCGGGCAGGATCTCAGTGATCATCGGATCCACCGAGAAACTGGGTACTGGTGTCAACGTCCAAGACCGGCTCGTCGCACTGCACCACGCGGATTGTCCCTGGCGGGCCTCCGACCTTGAACAACGCGAAGGCAGGATCCTTCGGCAAGGCAACCAAAACCCCGAAGTGGAAATCCACACGTATGTCACCGAAGGCACCTACGACGCCGTACTCTGGCAGATCGTGACCCGCAAGGCTGCCAACACTGCTGCCATGCGTAAAGCCAACGCCGTCACACGCACGTTGGACCTGGACGTGGACGAGATGACCATCTCAGCGGCCGCCGCCCAAGCAATCGCCACCGGCGACCCTAGGGTGATCCGCCGGGCCGAACTGATAGAAGACATCACCCGGTTAGAAACGTTGCGGGACGGCCAGGCTACTGCCCGGGCTACTTTGCGTCTTCGAGCAGGCTATCTTGCCGGCAGGGTTGAGACCAGCGGGGACGACTTGAAGTTCTTAGAACAGATCCGCCAGGCCGCCCAAGCCACCAACGGTGACACGTTCGCCTTCACCCCCACCAAGGGACCGGTGATCACTCACCGTGGGCGAGCTGGCCAAGCACTCCAACAAGCAGCAAAGGCCGTGCGCAAAGCCGGCCACCGCCAAGCGGTGAGCTTAGGAACCCTCGCAGGGTCCGCCATCGTCCTCTACCCTGCCGCCAACGCGTTGGATGATTGGACTTTCAGTATCGAAGGTGGCCTCCTGTTGACCGTCAAGGTGACCTCCAGCCAGTGGGACCAGCTTGACCCGGTGGGGTTTGTTCGCCGCCTAGAAAACGCACTAGCGCGTGTAGGGGAGGTTGCCGAGCAGACCAAAGCTGACCTTGAAAAGTCTCGGTCGGAACTCGACGAAGCCCGGGCCGAGCTGGCCAAACCAGGGTTCGAGGACGGCCAGGAACTGGACCGGTTGCAGGTCGAACTAGCCGATATTGACCGTGCGTTGCAACTGGCCGCCGAGGGCAAGAGCGAGGTGCCGACCGGGCCGCAAAGAGTCGACGGGGAAAAACTGCGGGGAGTCATCCCCTACTTCCGGTCAGTGACCGAGGCGCACATCGGTGACATCGTTCAGCTTGACGGCGACCAGGCGGGCCAGTTTGTCGAAGTAGTCGAACACGGCCCGGCCGGAACAGCGGTAGTCCGGCCCGAAGAGCCGGGTAGGCCGATGACGTTTCGCTGGCGTGAAGCCAGTCTTGTCTCCCGGCTTGCCTCGCAACTAACCCAGCTGGAAAACCTCGCCCTCCAGGACGAAAACCAGCGAGTGGGCACACTCTCAGAGTTCGGCAAGTGGATCGGGCAAACCGCCAGCGTCCAACTAGCTGACCAGAGCCTAGCCACCGGAACCATCCAACTCGACGGCAAAGGCCCAGCCTTGCTGTTGTGCTGTGATGACCGCAACATCGCCTTGGAATACAAGAGCCTGAGCGGGGACACCGGGGCGATGGGTGTCATCCACAACCCGCCCCGCGACGAACTCGACGGCGGCATCGAAGCCCGCCTGCTGATCCCCGGAGACAAAGTCCTTACCAGCGCCCGACCAGACGACCTGCCACCAGGGTCCATCCAAGCCGCCGACCGAGGATGGATGACCCCAGACGGAACCTACCTATCCAGCCGGAAAGCCCCCGAAGTACTGGTGACCTTCGAACACGCCACCACACCATTGAGCCGAGAACATGGCCAGCTGCTCTACGGGCCAGGCTGGCGGCGCAAAACCAGGCTCGCAGACCTTCGACCAGGAGACCTGGCACCAGTCGAATCAATCGACCCCAAAAGCTCACTGACCGGACTGGTACGCATCTACCAGACCCCAGGCTCGTACGGGACCGGAGTAATCGGCTACCAACTAGTCGATGACCCATCGTTGACAGTGCGCAGAGTGCGACGCCGCGTCGCCACCCAAACACCGATCACACGACACTACGCCTCACTGACCAGCCGAGAAGTACTGCTGGCAGCCAACCCTGGGGCGCAGCCTGTCACCAAGGACACAGCATCCTCAATCGCGAAAGGGTGTTGGGTGATCAAGGACGACTCCAGTGCCTACCATCCCCTCCCGCCTGAGGCGGGACAGGTCGTTGAGGTCGTCACTGGGGCGGTGAGGATGTGTGGCCCCTCAGTGTCACTGCACGTACGCCTGGCCGACGGGACGCAAGACCGCTGGGACCTACCCGACTACGGAGAACCCGCAGTGTGGACCACCCCAGGAGAGGAGCAGCCTCAACTACCTTCCGGGTGGAAAGACCTCGACCCAGCATGGGCCACGCCCGAGGTGCCCGAAGATGCGGCGGACCCGACCGAAGGCGCGGTTCAACCGAGCTATCCGCCGACACCCACGGGGCTGCTCGACGCGGGGATCGCCTCAGGACGAGTGACAGTCATCAACGTGCCACCACCAGGAATGGGCCTTGCAGCACGGCCAGGTACGGGGGGGTTGGGGCTGTGACCAAGGCGGATTGACCATCGGTGGTGTGGGCCGTCATCGTTCGCGGCGTGAAGGGGCATGGACCGCCCTGCTTGCCTTTCGCGACCTGACTTGGCCCAAGCGGTGGCTGGGATGGGATTGCGGGTGTTTCCCGTGGACCGGGCCACCGGTGACCCGCGTGAGCAAGGGGGCTTGCAGGCCGCTACCAGCGACCCTGATCAGGTCTTTGAGATGTGGCGTCGCCTACCTCGGGCAAACGTTGGACTGGCTACTGGACCCAACGCGAGCGGGACCGGGTTTGATGTGGTTCACATTGCTGGGGGGGTGCATGGTGGTGCTCGCCTGGCTTCGCAGCTCAATGACGGTGGGGTCCTTGACGGGTGGGCCATGGTCGCTGAACACCCCGGCGGGGGGTTGGACATCTACTATCCGGCCGACGGGTGGGCGCAACCGTCAATTGCCATGGGTGACGGACAAGTCAAACTCCACTCCTACGGGTCGTGGGTGTTGGCCCCCGGGTCGGTTGCTGTGGGTGACGACGGGCAGGCGGGGCGGATCGTGGTCACCCACCGGGCTAGCGGCGGGTCGGCCTCACCTGTCAACGGGTTTGCGTTGCGGGCACGGGTCGACCAGTGGTGTGCTGTGTCTGCCGATCCTCAGGATCCTCGGGCGGGGAGAGTATTGGGGGTGACCCAGGCTGCTTGGGCGCGGTGGGCTGAGCAACTGGATGGGTCGTGGGGGGCCGGGTATGCGCGGTCGCGTCAGGCCAGTCTCGAGGGTCTGGGGTTTGCTCCTGCGTCGCCGCGAGATGGGCTGGTGAGGTATTTGACTGGCAGTGGGTGGCTGTTGGCGGAGATCGAGGCTGCGGGGTTGGCGCGGGCTGGGCGTGACGGGAGGATGGTGGACCGGATTCGGGATCGGCTGCTGTTTGCGTTCCGGGACGACCTGGGGCGGGTTGTGGGGGTGACGGGGCGGGCACGACCGGATGCGCCTGAAGGGGTGCCGAAGTATCTGAACACGCCTCGTACTGCGATCTTTCATAAGTCTCGGGCAATGCTCGGGTGGGGGCCTGAGGCGGTTGGTCGGCTGGGTGGAGGTGGTGTTCCTGTGCTGGTTGAAGGGCCCTTTGACGTGCTGGCTGTTGAGGCCGCCGCGCGGGCGGGTGGGCGGGCCGACATTGTGCCGTTGGCGGCGTCTGGGACTGCTTGGACGGGGCAACACGTCGCGCTCATTCGGCAGGCCGCGCGGTGTGGGCCTTCCGGTCGGCCACTGCGGGTGGTCTTCGCACTTGATGGGGACGATGCCGGACAGGCCGCTATTCTCAAGGCCGCCGAGCACTTGACGCCCACCGAGCAGGGGCTCGCGCGCGTGGTCGAACTGGCCTCCGACGCTGACCCTGCGTCGGTGCTGGAAGGCGACGGGCCTGATGTGGTCCTGGATCTGATCGCTGGGGCTAGGACGTTTCCTGTCATGATGGTTGATGCTCTGTGTCCTGCCTTCGACCCTGAACTGTCAGCGGCGTTTCGGGTGCCTTACTGGCATGACGTGATTGAGCGGGCGGCGACGCTCGACCGCTACGGGGCCAGTCTTGCTAGGGAACGGCTTGATCAGCTCCTGCGACCGTGGGGGGAGCACGACATCATCCTGGGGGAGTTCGACCGGAGGGCTGGTGCCGGGTTTCCCGCGCGGCCGCAGTCGGGCGGGTTCGCCGCGGTTGATGTCCCGAGCGCTGGATTGACGCCCCCACGTGCGTTCCCGTTCACGACTCCGACGCAGGCCTCCGCGACGCCCTCCATCGCCTGACCTTGACCGCCAGCACACACCTCACCGATCCCCCCGGACCTCACGCCTCACTGGGATAGCGCACGCCCTTCTCCCCTTCGATCTGCACTACAGCATCTTGGGTCACCGGTGGCGCTCTCACCCCAGACTCCCTCAATGAACCGCGACCTCGTCCGTCAGGCCACCTCCCCGTCCCGCCGCTGACGACCAGACGAAACGACGACGCTTCGACTTAGGAACCTTACGACAGCCTCACGCGCCTTGGCGAACGGCTACGCAGTCATGGGGGATTGGCTGGTCGACGACTCCCTCATCAGCCTCCTGACACCATCGGTCAGTCGGTCCGATGCCAGGAAGACGCTTTGGTCGGGGTTGGCATTCCACTCACCACTTGCATTCACTTGCGACAAGACGAGTTCTACGAGCTCACTCTCAATATGTGAATACGTGGCTCGTGGCATCGACCAACTCTCGGAGATCACCTCTCGAAGAACACTCTCAAGCGAGAAGTCCCGCTCTGCGCGCCTTCTCGCCTTAAGGAGCCGCCGGGCCACTCGAATCATGTCTCGCGGGTTTCCGGCGGCCACGCAGTGGCAAAAGAGGGCGAGCCCATCAGGGAACTCTGGCACCCTTCCTCGGAGGATGCTCACAGCATCACTCGACGTCATTTCCTTAACCTCCACGATCTCGTCGAACGCGGTGTCGTAGACCGTACGATCTGCCGCCGACTGACGACGCGCAAATGAGTCATGTGCCTCCGGAGCAACGGTCACAACTACCCGGACTCGGCGTAGGTGGAACAGATCCTTCAGAACGTTGATGAGAGAGGTCTGCTGCTTTTGCTCGGGCAGCTTGTCTAGCTCATCAATCAATATCGTGATGTCCGTACCCTGTTCGTCTTGCGCGTTCTCCTCAAGAAGACTCCGAAGTCGATCTGCAACTTCGACGTATGAGAGTTCCTTGCCTCTCCAGGTGCGACTCCTGCTCCTTCTCGTTTCCACTACTCGAGGTTTCACTGACCACCCTACTTCCTCAGTCCCTTCCCATACGTAGCGAAGATCTTGATAGAGCAAACGCGCCGTTCTACTCGCCCCCTCCCCTCGGAACGCTCTCCGTACTCGACCTCGAACGACGATTGACCGAGACGCGAGCATCACAGAAAGCCCTACCAGCAAGGCTGCGGTGGTCGTAGCAAGATTCGTGTACTCCTGAATGCGATCAGACCAATACACCCCGGCGAATCCCAAAAGAGCTGCGATGTACATGGCCACGATACCCGCAAGGAGTAGAGCTCTCGATCGGATTGGCATTGCTTGGTAGGAGAGTTTGGCGGAAGAGCGCTCTACTCCAGCGAGGCGAGCTGCAATCCTGAGGGCCAGAGCGCGAAGGAACGACTCTTCAGAATAGACAGCCGGCACCGGCAAGAACACCGCGAGGTGCCCGGCAGCCTCTGCCTGGTCGCGCAGAATCTCTAGGATACTAGTCTTCCCGACTCCTCGCTGCCCAACAATCCCAATTGCGATCGATTCATGCTCCAGCATCAGGCCGCCAACATCAGAGCACAGCCTTGTGCCGTGAAGACCACGGGAGTTCGTCTCAACGAGCTTTGGAGCCCTTGCGGGGATTTGCAGCATATTGGCGGCACCCAGCGTGTGCCGAAGACAGGACGAAATCAACGCGTCCAGTCCGTCGAAAAGCAGCTTATTGAACGCGGCGCGCCGAGTGTCATACTGAACAATCTTATCTCTCAGACTTGCTGAATTACTGTAGACGAGACGCCAAATCACGAGGAGTCCAGCGACGTCCAGCGGAATCATGACAAGTGCTGATGAGACAAGGGACCATCGTCTGCCGAAAACCGCGAGAGGCCAATCTGTCAGGAAGATCCCAAGCAAAACAGCGGCGGTCGCAAAGACGAGAAGAACCAACAGGGGTTTGTAGATCCTGCGGAGAACCAGTATCATTTTCGCCTCCGACCACAGGTGAAGGCCTTCTCTTAGCTCGTCTGGAACCTGCAACGAGTCTGGGAAGAACTCGGACGGTTTCCAGCGTAGCGTATTCCCAGCGTCGATCGAGAGAGTGTGCGAATCGAGTTCTATTCCGGTTCTGTCCTTGAGCGACGCGACCGCCCGCTCTGCGGCAAACCCCAAAGCCACACTGAAGTGGGGCTGGGGCTCCCAGGTCGAGAGGCGGCGAAGCTCGACGCCGGAGGCCTTGCCAAGGTCCCGGGGAACGAAGTGTGGCTCGGTTCGCACAAGCCTTGACGCAGCGGAGTTGTCCGCCTCAGGGAGCCATTTGTCGGCGGGCGCCTCGGAATCGTGGTGCCCGCTTAGGCGAACCTCAACATCGACAACTGGGGAGACTGCACGTTCGCTCGCATCGTTCTCTTCGGTTTGCTGGAGACCTGTCATGGGCACAAGGGTACTTGGTCCAGCCGGAATGTCCGGTGGCTTTTGGGCCCTTGATGCACCATGACTGTCGGCTGTACTGCAGGAGCTCCCGTCCGCCAACAACGTCCCCCAGGGCGCGGGTCTCTCAGACGGCGGCCTCTTTCTGCGGGCCAGCATAGGCCGTGCATGCTTTCCTCCCACCCAGAATCCCGGCTCTGCGTACTTGAGGTGGGTGTGGTCGCTGTCGGGTAAGCGCGGGTTGTGTTTGGTCGGCGTGTCGGAGGGGTGGGTGCTGGTGTGAGGGGTCGAGGTCCCCGAGAATCGGCGGTGTTCA
>WQYN01000070.1 GCA_009781225.1 Micrococcales bacterium
CTTCATTGTGACTTTGGCCAGCGGCATCGCAACCTTCGTGATGGCCTTGGTATTCGGGCCCGGCTTCGAAGGCGTCGGCGAAGCTGACGCGGAAGGCCCCGAAGGGGTCGGCGAACCCGACGCGGAAGGCCCAGGAGGCGCAGGAGACGTCGGCGGGGGCTTCGGCAACCCATTGGCTACCGCAGTCGCCGAGGCTCCTGCCACACCGAACGGCACCGTCAACGTCCGCGACTCCCCTGGTGCCAGTGGGTCAAGCTCCGAAAGCTTCACCACCTTCACCACGCGCCCGTCGGCGTCATACAACGTCACCACGACCTCGCCGGGCATTGCTGACGAATCCGACACGTTGGTCAGGACCACCGTTGCCGTGCTCGCCCCGTCTTCGGTCAATACCGTCGGGACCTCGGCCAGCACATCCCGGCCTCCGTTGTCAGACACTCGGTTGGGGACCAGCACTGACGCCACGTTGTTGACCGTGTCTGCCTCCTCCACCACGGCGCCGCCGCTCGATTCGGCCCAGACCTTGACGAACAACCGCGTTCCACCAGCAGGGATACCGTCGGCAGGCACAGTCCACACCAAGGTGCGACTCACCCCGCTCGCCAAGCCCGCGACCTCGCCTGGCGTCAGCGACACCACAGCAACCTGGGACGATGGCGCACACTCACCGGTGGTAAACAATCCCACCTTGACCTGGTACCCGGCGGGGATCGATGCGGTCCCGACATTCGTCATCACCACGCCCACGCTTCTGGTCGGCCCGTAGGCCCCCACGAGGTCAGCGGATGTCACCTCCAAGTCCACCATCGCCAACTCGAGTGTCCCGTCGACCGCTTCAGCGTCCGGGGCCGACCCGGCGTGCGCCACCTCGACCGTGTAGGACACGTCGGCCACCGTGCTGCCCAAGGCCAGGGGGTACACCAGTGTGTGACTCGCCCCCGGCAACACCGACAATCCCGGCTCCGTTACAGGGATACTCCCGACCTTGACGGTCACCGACGTCATGACATTGACCCCAGTGTTGGTGACAGTGAAGGGGACCTGCAACGTGCGCCCCGGCCCCACCTCATCAAAGGGAACCCTCACAGGTCCAAGCACAAAGGCGTTGTCCTCGGCAGCTCTTGCCGCCCAGAACGGAACCCCTCGGGCAAACCCCTCACAGGTTGGCAGGAAGGAGCCACGAGCTTGGAACACGTAGGCCGAAGGCCGAGAGACCGCGAATGAGGTTACGTCCGCCTCGTCGCATCCGGCATCCGAACCCCACGCCGAAACAAGCTCGCGGGGCGGCACGGTTCCCACCGATCCGCCGTGGGTGAAGAATCCCACCCCGTGGATGGATGGGACCAGGAGGGTGACCTCCTTGCCCGACACTACTCCGATTTCGGTTCCGATCTCGGGCCACACGACCGCCAACTTGGAGATCTCCGGGTCCACCGAGCCGCTGAACTTCCAGGTGCCCGGCAGATTGTCGGCGACCGCCGACCCGAACGCGACCGATGGCATCCCGTCCCAGGACTGACCGGAACCATCAAAGGCGCGCAGCGTGATGTCTGCCGGCTCGTCAATGCCCCAGGTGGTCCATCCGGCGACAAAGCGAGTGACGCCATCGGGCATCAACGCCGTTGTGAGCTGCGGGTTTGCCTTGACAGCATCGTCGTCGGTCAAGCGAGCATTGAATGTCACGCTCCCGGAGGCCAGATCGACGATGGCGAACCACACCTGGGAGCGCCCCGGCGTCAACGCGTCACTCGCGTCCACCACGTAGAGCACGCCCGCGGTTGTCGAGTTGAGCATCGTGACGTCGTGGGCGAGAACCGTGTTGACCCCGCCGCGTGAGGAGTAGACCGTCAGTGGCTGGGCTGACCAGGAGGTTCCATTGAACCACCTCAACAACAACGTGTCCGACAAGTCGTTGTAGTTCAGCGTCACGCCCCCGGGTCCACCGGTCGTCACGCCCGTGCCGTCGATTTCGCGCCAGGCCACGACCCCGCGACCTTCGCGCTCGACAACGGCTGGCGCTATGTCGCCTACCGCGTTGTCCGTCAGCGTGGTAACCGCCCACTTGGATCCGTCCCAGATGCCCGCATGGATCTCGGCGCCCATCACCGCCTCACGTGCCGCCACATCGTCAAACACATCGGGAATGGGATGAGACGCCCGCACCCAGGCGCTCAGGGCAGAGGCCCCCGCCCCGTCGACCACCACGTTCGAATCGGGAGTCGGCGGGTCAAACGCAGGCTCGATCGGTCCATCATTGTTGCTGCCGTTGATGTCCTCGAAGACTGCTCGCGTCTCGTTGATGGAAGGAACGCCTGAGTCGGTGATCCATGTCGTCAAATACCCGTCACGGGTCGTCCCAAACTCCGGCCGCGGGTTGGTTTCCAATCCCGGAGCATACGTTGGTGTCGGCCTACCCCAGGTGTTCGAGCCGCCCAGAATGCTTCCGTAGCTCACGCCGTCAAAGGAATCCTCCTCCTCAGCCGCCGCCGCGATGGACGATGGCGAAAGATAGTCCCGTGATGCCGGTGCCATTCGCCATTCCAACTCAGGTGCCGAACTGTTGTTCGTCGCGGCAGGAATCATTGACGCGGGGGCGTTTGTCGTCCTCGCATGGATTCGATCAATATAGCGCGGCGTACCCATGGTCCCCAGCGAGTGGGAGAACTTTGCTGTGGTCCAAGTTCCCTCCAGCGAGAAGAAGAGGAAACTTGCCTTCGCGTTGGCGCCAATAGAGCCATTGACAGTGTAGTCGGCACCACTGAGCTTGTTCAAGCCCATGGCGTTCATGTTCATGTCATCAACGTACTCAGAGAAGGTGGGGGGAATATAGTTCCTGGTGAGGAACTTCATGGCAATCAACAGGCTGATCACGCCCTTGAATCCGACATAGAGCGAGATAATGCCGGCGTCGACGCCAATACCTGCGAATCCCTCCATCTTGAGATCTGAGTCAAAGGTGTTGTAGAGGTCCAGGGCCTTGTGCCCGGGAGTCCCTTCCGCCACCGGTCCCGTCGCCCTGTCGATGGTCATGCTGGTTCCCGCCGTCTCAGAGAGGGTGAACTTCAGCAGCGCCGGAATCGGGCCGAGAGCAAAGTTAATGACCAGTTCGATCCCCGTCATGATGGCGAACTTCCACTCGCCTCCCACCGGGAAGATTTCCCACTCCAGCTTTTCTGTATCCCAACGGAGTTCGAACTTGAAGCATCCGCTGACCTGGACACCCATCTTGGATTTCACGGGGGAGGCCGCTTCCTCAATGTCCTTCATTGTCTTGGGGAACTGCAAATCCGTGATGGAGGGAATGTAGTTGACCTCCACATCGATGTCTGAGACCTTGGTCTTGAATGGTTCTTGTCCGTTGAGGTCTCCGATTCCCACACCGAAGGAGACGACTCCGCGGTAGAGCCCAGGATCCGGCGTTGCGGCGAAGTCGAACTGGAGAGGCTTGGATTGGCCCACGTTGAGGTACTTGCTCGCGGCGACGGCGCCCTTGAGGAATTTGTCGCCTCCCGCGGCCACCCCTCCCAACATCTCATGGTCGGCCTGCGACTTGATGAGGTCAACGAGCTTTCCCGCCGACGCATAGTAACTGGGATGGTCCAGCGGATTGATGCCCACCATGTTGGTGATCGCAAGCTCGCCGGGCACTGTGGCCGTCACCGAGCCATAGGTCACTATGAGAGCCATCTTTCCGGCTTGCCCTGGCGTGACCCCTCCGCTTGTCAACAGGGAATTGCTGAGGATCGTCTCAACCCGCGCGTATCGGCCCCTCGCGCCGGGCAGGGTGACCGGGGTGATGGTCGAACCTTGCGCCCCGATGTTCACCGTTCCTCCCTTGCCGGTGATCGTCGCCTGGACGCCAGTCAGCTCCGTGACTCCCGGCGGAAGTCCGACATAGGCGCGGGCTTTCACCTCGGGGTGAGCAGTAGAGGGGCCGACCGTGACCCGCGGATCGGCGGTGTCAACCGTTGCCTCACCGACGGTAGGAACGTCGTAGTCGAATCCGCGTCCCGCCACCCACGGCGCTTGCTGATCTGTCGCGGGCACCAGGACGGTGCCCGTCCCATATCCGTCCGCCACCAGGCCCACGATCTTGGTCACATGCAGCACGGTTGACCCGCGCCCCGCCTGGGATGTCGAGAACTCGAGCCAGAAGTCGAGGGTGTCCCCAATCCGAAGCATTCCGGGCGCGGCATCAGTGACCATCTCCTCCTCGTCGAAGGGAATCGAGGCTTTTCCGCCCGAGACCGTCACGGGAAGGTCGACGCTCGAGCCAGCCGAGGTCAGGTCCCCGCCGCGGAAGACCACGCCGCGGTACGTCATCGTGCATGGACTCACGCAACTGTAGGGCGTGCCGTCGGGGTTGACAAAGGTGACGTTTAGCGTTGCCACTTCGGCCATATGCAGGTTGTTGATCGGAAAGGCCGCGAAGGCTTGCGCCCGACCCTCGCCGGAGCGAAGCGCCGCCTTGACAATGGTCGCGACCATCGTCTTTCCTCCTTCTTCTCGGATGGCCGAGACGTCGGAGTCGATGCCACTAGGTTCGTAGACCACCGCCTTGCCGCCCGGGTCCGTTGTGACCAGGGTCGACACGGTCGACCCGCCGGGCGTGTAGGAAATCGTTGCCTGACGCCCGTCGGCCGTCTGGAAGAGGTAGAGACGGTTTCGCAGCGTCGCCACGTTGACTGTCAAAGGTGCGGACATTCCGGTCGCAACGTGCTGCGCTGTCACTTGCGCCGTACCGTCCCCTTCACCGGCGACGAGCACCTGCTCATGAGGGCTCAGCGCCTCCTGGGACTGGTCAAGATCCTGGTATTGCTCGCCGCGAAGCACGTTGACGCTCGCCGCATCACCGCTGGTCACCGACCACTGGATCTGATCCCTCGCCGCGCCGGCCGAGCTGGAGTCCGCTCCGAAGTCCACCCCGACGTGCTTGCCAATCCCAAGCCTTCTGACCTGGTCAAACGTCATCCCGCTCGTGTAGGTGTTCGCGAGAGTCAGCGTGTTGATGACCGTGCCCGCCTCGTTGGTGATCCTGAGCGACGCAGCCTTGTACACCTGGAGGACCACGCTGTCTTTCGCCTCGTAGCCTGCCGGATCGCCCGTGTTGCGCGCGGTTGCCTCAATGACATACGTGTCCTTGAGCTGACTCGCCGGCACCGTCCCAAGGACGATGGCGGCACTGGCCGCCGTAGGGTTCGTCGAGATGGTGGTGGGTGTCCCGCCGTTCTTGGCAACCGTGAGCGCGAAGGTTCCGCCCCGCCAATTGTCGAGGCTCCAGCTCACGGGGAGAGAACTTGTCGCATCAGTGACGCTCAGCGAGTTCAAGGGGTTGATTGTTACCTGGGCGGGCTTTGGCCACACGCGGATCCATCCGACATCTGCCGTCCGCTGTCCCGGAAGCGTGGTCGTGGTGGTGGTGACTCGCGCGGTGTAGTTGGGCTCCGACGTCGTCGCAGCGCTGGTCAGAACGTTTTCTGGGATGATCGCCGAGTTGGCACCGGTGACCGTCGTCGTGTAGATGGGCGCGCCAACGACAGAGGTGGGATTTGCAGCCTTGCCTGCGAAGACCTCGACGGTGAAAACAGCGTTTGGGTCGCGCAGCGTCACGTTCTCTGACCAGGTCACCACCGCCAGACCGCCCACGACCGAGTCGGTGGTCTTCAGCGAGTCGGGGAAGGAAACCGTCGGTGCGGAGCTTCCGGGCAAGACCAGCAGCTCGGGGCTCGTCAGGGTGGTCAGGGGGGTGCCGCCGTTGGAGACCTGGGCGCTCACGGTGACCTTGCCTTCGCCCACCAGACTCAAAACAGCCGAGGTGGGCGTCTGGGTTTGGATCGCGGCCACCTGCGGATTGCTCGTCGACCAGGTGGTGGTCGAGGTGGCATTTGACGGGGAAAAAGCAAGGGTCACCAGGTGTGTGCCATCTCCACGGTAGAGAGCGTTCCCCGGCGGGAGAGCTCCAGCCGCAAACTGCGCCGAGGTCGCATTGACCGTGGCAAGCCCCACGGTCACCGGGATCTCGGCGACCGTCTGAACCCAGTCCCCATCGTGGATCAACTCGAAGGTGTCCTGGTGAAGACTGGTATTGGGCGTCGCGTTGACAACGGAGATGGCGGGAATGGCCGCCGTGTAGAAGCTGCCCTCCGCCGAGCCGGTTCCACCCATCGTCAGGGCGTACACCGTTTCCGATGTCTTGGATCGGATGAAGGTCCGGTTGAGGGTGATCGTGCCGTCGGCCTTTTGCGTCGTCATGCCGGGTTGGCGAAGCCAGTTCTGGTTCTGGTCTCCTGGCTTCATGTCGAGACGAAGGTTAATGGTCTCATTCTCCAAGAAAGTGCCGCTTGACGGGGTGGAAAAGCCCAGCGACTGGAAGGTTGTCTTCGGGTCTGGAGTGAGAGCCGCGTCAATGGTGGCGACATTGTCCGCGTCGTTGAGAGGCATCGCCAGACCGGACAGGTCCGAAGCATAGTCGACTTTGATTTCCAATCCCTGCCAATTCCCCACAGCACCACTGGCGGGGACTTCATAGTAGAAGGTGTGCGTCTTGGACTCTGTCTCCGGGCTTTCTGCATGGGTCACCGTGACCGGTCCCGAGACCGTGGTGAGCTGCGCCCCCCCGGCCACCTTCACTGGCTCCAGGAACTCCACGGTAATCGGCACAAGCTGGCCGGAAGTATAGGTCAAGGGAGGAACACTCGCGCTGAGGACTCGAGGGGAGATCCGGTCAATATACAGCAATCGAACGTTGAAGCCACACATCCATCCTCCCGCTCGGCTCGGAGCGTATCGCATCGCGTTGAACCACTGATCTGGTCCCAGGCGCACCGGGTAATACGAGGAGAGATCCCAGGCAGAGACCCACGAGTTGAGCTGGCCGGGCATGTTGAGGACCGCCAGGGACTTAGCCGAAGCATCCAGGAGTGTGCCTGAGGTGGTCCTGGAAGTGCTCACCGCGAGAGGCTCAGCGGTGAAAGAGACGTTGTGGGCTTGCTGCGGATTGTCGTAGGCGTAAACTGTCCGCAGGAACAGGTGGTAGTTGATCCCCGCAGGCGAGGCAATGCCATCGGCTGCGAAAATTGTCAGAGCGGAGCGCACATTCCGAAGTCGCGACGGTGCTCCATCAAGGTTGGACAATCCAGGGGGCCACTCCTCGTCCCACCACATCGAGCGAGGTACTTCGCCGAAGCCAGTCAAATCGCGCCATGAGAATGTCTGATAGGCGGGGTTCTTGTAGCACATCTCGATGTCAGAGTATGTGTCCATGTGCCGACTATCGATGATACTGCCGAGCCTGTTTCGTCCATTGTCAGGATACCCCCAGTAGTCGCCGTACTCGATGGGCCATCGATAGCTGTGCTTGACCGTGACGGGAATGTCGGCCGTCAGGGTCGTGAACCGCGACCCGGCAGGAGCCGCTGCGGTGTCGTTGTACACCGCCACACCGACGGGGTTGGACAACTGGATCAGGAAGATCCGATCCCCGTTCCACCGGCTCGTCGGGTCTGGAACGTTGTCCATGAGGCGCTGAACCCAGAAGCTGACGGGCGCGGACTCTGTTTGCCCTGCTGGGATGGTGAATGTGCCCGCTGCCAGTTGTCCGGACCAAACGCCGAGATCGTAGTTAGTGTCCACGAGGCCATAGTGTTTGCCTTCGATCGCACTCCCCGGAGAGAACGCCCAGTTCATGGTGACCGGACCGGCCGCGTTGTCGGAGCCCGTGTAGGGGGTTCCGTTGGGATTGACGAGTACTGCCTTGACGCTTCCTACCAGCTTGACTGAAGCAGGCCATGCCTGCGGCGTCCCTTCGAAGCTGGTCCGGGAGACGACGAGCTTGACGAAACCATCGGTGACGTCGCTGGTTGCCTGCTTTCCGCCCAGGAAGCTGCCTTCGGCGGCAAGCTGGCTGACCGGGAGCTGGTGAGCTGATTCTGCGACAGCCTTCCCTAGGATGATCTGCTCTCCGGGCTGCGCCTCAGCAGCCACCCCATGGAGGGCAACGAGGGGAACGCCCAGTGCCGCCACGACCAACATGGACGCACACCTGCGAAAACGGGAGAATGACATGCGGGCACTCCTATTGTGAATACGGCCTCACGTGGCCGCCTTGCATGGACTTGGACTCGAGAGCGGCCAGCAGAGGCCCCAGCCGAGCCCGACAACGATACACCTTTCGCAGGGAGGACCGGGCCAGCGACACAGGTCGCAATGTTGCAGGCGGAGCACTGTTGTTACCACTTTCTGCGGTACTATCGGTGCTGATCGTTCAACCCGAGAGGCAAAGAGATGGCGATTCGGGAGTTCCTGAGCACTCGGCAGGTGTTCACCGTCGAGGACTTCGCCGCACGCTTCCCTGGTAGCCAGACCGACCGCAACCTGCTGTCGCGTGCCGTCAAGCGAGGTGGCGTAGATAGGGTCCGGAGGGGCCTCTACGTGTCGAAGACCGGACGGTTCGAGGGAACCACGGCGGATCCGCTCGACGTGGCCCTCGCCCTGGCGCCGGATGCAGTGTTTTGCTACACCTCGGCGCTCGACCTGCTCGGCGTGGCCCACAACCTCACCAATCGCGTCCAGTTCTTCACGACCAAACCAACCGCATCCTTCACCTACGACCGCGTTCGATACCTGCCGCGGTCGGCAGCTGGCACTCGCCCACCTCCTCTGGGTCTGCTTTCCCCGACGGGTCGCAGCTACCGGGTTACCACCGAAGAACAGACCCTCATCGACTGCCTGACCAACATGGCCGCAGCCGCCGGTCCTGACCACCTATTGCACTCGCTGTCGGGCATGGCTGCCCTCGAGCCCGATCTCGCCGCCGAAACCGCGGCGACCGCACCCGCCAGCGTCCGCGCTCGCCTCGGCTGGATCCTCGAAGTCAAGCGCGACGACTGGGAAGTCGCAGACCAGACCCTCGCCGGTCTGGAGGCATCGCTCGGCAGCGGCCCCAGCTACTTCTGGTCGTCGTCAACCCCAAGAGACCGCTTCTGGGTCAAACGCTGGAAGCTCTACCTCCCCCGTCCCGAACAGGAGATGGCCTCATGGCTGACCCTCTAGACCTCACCAGGTTCCGTCCCGAGGCAGCGGAGAAGACCACGAGACTGCTGGTCGTACTCGACCGCCTCCGCGCGAATCCCTTCCTGCGACCCCGCCTCTGCCTACATGGCGGCACCGCATTGAACCTCTTCGCTCTCGGTATGCCGCGCCTGTCTGTTGACATTGACCTGAACTACATTGGCTGCGCCGACTTCGCCCCGGACCTCCTCTTTGCCGACTACCCCGACACCCTGGCCGCCGCCCAAGTCGACCCCGCCGCCCACTGGAAGATGATCAACCTCGCCAAGGCGCTCGGAGTGCCCCCTCTCGACGTCACCGCACGTCTCGGGATCGGAAACGGTGAGAGAAGGGGTTTGTGTTGACGTCGACCGCCGGGCCCGATAGCGTTGGTCCTGGCAGCCTCGCTGCGCACAGAAAGGCCCACCATGATCGGATCCTTCGCGACCTCGGGATCACGCGAGGTGTCGCCGTGCGTCAGGTGAAGAACTCGATTGCCGACCTTGACGCTGAGGTTCAGGCTGTGTTGAATGATCCCCTCTTGGGCCAGGTCGTCTCGATCATTGGTCCGGACTATTCGACTGGCGGCCTTGCAGTTGGTTTCAGAGACGGAGTCAACCGTGGCGCAGTCTACTTGGCGAATTCCGACGGCAGCGCCACTGCTGTCGGCGTGATTAGTGGGTCGAATGATCAGGGTGTTGCTTGGACAAACTGCCGAAACTACTTCACTCCCATTAGCTATGTCGCCTCGGATTGGGGCGGCGCGATTCGCCTGGGCTAGATGGAGGACTTCGTCATGCTGGCAGAGAGGACAGGCAAGGCGCGGCGGCGTGGTCGAGTCTGGCCTGAGGGCTGGGGGTTCTTTCGACGCCTTGCCGTCAGCCTCGGCGTTGGAGTCGTTGCCGTGGTGCTGCTATTTTTCCTCATAGACCCACTGCACATTGTCAGACCGATCTACACCAACCCGATCGTCGAATACTATGACTTCCAGCCGCCCGTCCTCGGTCCCGAGACTCTCCAGCCGTGGTACCCACATGGAGTCCCGTGATCGCAACAGCGGCAGAACGGGGAGGTCTTCAAGGCGCTTGGCCGGGAGGTTGATGGTACCGAACTCTTCCCCTTTCCAGCCTGGAGGGCCACCCAGCAGGCCCCCACCACCTCATTGTAAGTCGCGGGATTGGGAGTGGTGGGTTATGGGGAGGTCTTCTAGGCGTGCGGCTAGGAGGTTGATGGCGCCGTCGCCTTTTTCTACTCGACCGTAGGCGATCATCGCGGGGCTGCGGCGGCCGCACCCCCCCAGCGTCCGCGCCGGGCAGTCCGTTTCCGTGCCACGATGGCTCCTTCCAGACAGTCCGCGTGCCACATCACAGGAGGACCAAGAGCGTGGAGATCACCAGATCCGCCGCCTCGTCGGGGTCGGGGAGCACGGATCGGTGGGCAGCGAGTTGGTTGAGGTCGTGGCGGAAGTCAGGGTCAGCGAGCTTGGTCTGCAGGTTGGCGATGGCGGTTTTGGACGTGAGACCCCGGGGTCGGTAGGGGTCAAACGCGGCCACGACGGCGACGGGGTCAAGAGGAGTGCGGGTGAGGGCGAGCCACAGGTCGAACAGGTCGCGCCCGCGCGACCTTTGGTACAGAGCCCGTAGTTTCGTCGCGATGAGCTCGGGCAACTGGAACGTCGCCACATCGGCGCGGCCGGTCCACCAGCGCGAATCGACCTGGTAAGGGATGTGGATGGTCGGCAGGGCCGGGGAGCGTTCGTGAGTGTTGATTTCGACCTTGATTCTCAGAGGATTCCCTGCCTGGCTCACGGTGCGCCAGAACACCTTGGGGTGCTCGGTGATCCTGGACTTGACGTCGAACCCGAGGTCGCTCCCGAGGTCTAACAGCGCCCCGGTCAGTCGGCCGATTCCACCGGCGGTGGTGCGAACGTAGTCCAAGTCTTCGCTGTACCGCAGTGCCTTGGGCAGGTGGAGCTTGTGCAGAGCAGTGCCACCACGAAACATGAGTTCGCTACCCAAGTATGGATGCGCGGCGATGGCGCAGATCGCTCGGGAGAGTAGGAGGTCTTGCTCGACCTGATCTGACGTGGCCCATGGATGGGTCAGACCCCAAGCTGCGATGTCATTGATGGACAGCACGGTTCACTCCACCTCCACCTCAGCATTGATCCTGAGACGCCAACGATGATCCAGCTTCCCAGTGAGCGGCTGGGACGGATGCAGCCGTGCGGGGTTGGCCGGCCCCTTCGCCACTTGGTCGGCCAGGGAATCGAGCTGGTACTCAGAGAACGTCTCCATGATCCACCCAACACGGCGAGCCGCAGCATGCGGATACCAGCAGGTGAGCCCAGCGAGCGTCGCGTCGACCAGCCCCGCCTCGTCGGCCAGATCGACGATGACGGTCGCCGCGTTGACCAGCCCCCCTGCCAGGGCGATATCACTGGCAAGGTCAAGCGCCGTGACCTCCGGCGTCGAGATCCGGTACGGCCCCGCGCGAGTCATTCGCTCCTCGCCCGGGAGGACGTCAACATGCTCCCGAGTGTGAAACCGCAGGTCAGCCCTGCCGACCCTCCGGTCGCGCACGAGCCGAGACACCGCAACGTGTGTCACCTGGGGTGCATGGTGAGCTGCTCCATGCACGGCTGCGGCGGCCAGCCATCCAACGTAGTAGCTCACGTCGAGATGCCTGGTGAGAGGGACGATGGACTCGGTCGCCGGCGGTCCGCCCCAGCCCCGGAACTCCGGCGACACCGGCACCCACAACCCGCGAGCGGGAGTCACCCACTCCCCGCGCTTCTTCGGTACGGACATGCGCTGAGGGACCTGCGAGACAGGCACCCCCAGCAGGCCAGCGAGTTCAACCGTCGTCAGTGACGCGATGCCTCGCGACATCGCCCAGTCAGCAGCCTGTGCGGCTCGGACCATCGGCTCTTCCTTCGCCCAAATCGTCACATGCCCTAGTCTCACACCTAGCATGCGAAAGTGCAAGCCAGCGATCGGCCGGCGTTGCGCCGCCGAGGCGCTCGCCAGCGTTGGACGTGAGTCGGCATTGCAGGATGGACACTGGAGGACCACCCAGCAGGCTCCCACCACCTCACTGGAAGTCGCGGGATTGGGAGTGGTGGGTTATGGGGAGGTCTTCTAGGCGCGCGGCTAGGAGGTTGATGGCGCCGTCGCCTTTTTCTACTCGACCGTAGGCGATCATCGCGGGGCTGCGGCGGCCTACCGCACGGTAGGCCTTCCAGACTTGGGAGCGGCAGACAACGTTGAGGAGGCCGGTCTCGTCCTCGAAGGAGAGGAAGACGGTGCCTTTGGCGGTTCCAGGGCGCTGACGGTGGGTGACGATTCCGGCGACTCTTACCAGCTTGCCGGGGCGTGAAGCCATGGCGTCGGCAATGGTCACCACTCCGGCCTCGCTCAAGGAAACACGCTGGTGAGCCAAAGGATACTCGGCAATCGAGACGCCGGTCGCCCAGACGTCTTGGGCAGAGCGCTCGATGGCGGTGAGCGGCGGAAGATCAGGAGCCTCCAATCCGCTCCCAAGACCTGGCAGCATCCCTTGAGTTTCCACTGCGGCACCCGCTGCCCACAGGGCGCGACGCCTGTCCGGCACAAGAGAACTCAGAGCTCCCGCACTCGCCAGCGCCTCCATCGCGGGGGCACCGAGGTCGCATCGCCGTGCCAAGTCGCTCAGGGAAACAAAGCCCCCATCCGAGC
>WQYN01000071.1 GCA_009781225.1 Micrococcales bacterium
CCGCCTTGCCTCACGTCAAGTTGATCGCGAAACGTGTCCGCGTGCCTCACGTATTTTGATCGCGAAATCGGGTGTGGGTGTGGTGAGGTCGCTTGGGGAGGGGTGTTGAGCGTGTCTTCGTTGTCGCTGCCGCCGCGAAGCGGCGTTTCGGTGGGTTGGTGGGTGGTGAGTGTGCTGGTCATGCGGTGTGTTTCCGGGTTTGGGTGCGGGCTTTGGATGAGTCGATGAGCTTGTTTTGCAGGGCGTTGATTCTGCGGGTGATCGCGGCGGGGTTCAGCTTGTCGTGGTGGGCGGCTAGCCGGTCGGCTTTGGGTCCGTCTGGTAGGGCCTCAGAGTCGAGGATCCGCTGGTAAGGGGTGCGAGGCTCGTCGTAGACCCTCTTTTTGCGGCCCGATGGCCGTTCGTCCCAGCCGACGGCTTTGACGCAGGGCAGCAGGTGGTTTTGCTTGTCCATCACCAGTGCCCACAGCTGGTTGAGCAGGTCCAGTTCACCATCGTCTTCGTAGCGGTACCGGAAGGCGTGCTTACGGACCCAAGCGCCGTTGCGCTGCTCGACGTGGGCGTTGTCATTGTGCTGGTAGGCACGTGACCGGGTGATGTTGGCGATGCCCTTGTCCTCACACCAGGCGATCAACCCCCAGTTCAGGAACTCGCTGCCGTTGTCAAAGTCCACGCCCTTGATGGGCCAGGGCACCTGCTTGACGATCCACTCCATCCCGGCTTGCATGTGCCGAAACGACTTGTTCTTCACCGTGCGGATCCACGTGATCCCTAGGTACGGGTCGGTCGCGGTGATGGTCACCAGATAGTCCCCCATGGTGGTGTGCCCACAGTGAGCCACCGTGTCGATCTCCAAAAAGCCAGGCTCATCAGGGAACCCATCCATCGCCGTCCGAAGTGGGATCGACGACCGTAAGATCCTGGACGGACTGGTCGTCGACTTCGCTTCGGGATAGCGGGCCCGCTTGGTCGGAGCCAAATACCGGTCAATCGTCGCCGGGCTCATCGCCTTCAGCTCGTCAAGCACCTGGTCGGTGACCCGGTCCGCGACCTTGCCCAACTCCCGAAACCTCACCAACCGCTCGATCAGATCCCCCATCACCGACGCCAAATACTTCCCACACGGCTCACCCACCAACGTCCACACCTCGATCAACACCACCAACGCGTCATACGAATACTTCCTCGACCTGGGCTTACGCTCCACCGCACGTGCAGGCCCCTTCCTGGCCGCAGCCTGCCGGATCGCCCGACGCGCGTTGACCCGCGACCAACCCGTCGCCGCACACAACTCGTCGAGCATCGCGCCCTTCTGCTTCTTCGAGGCCCGCCGATACTCACCCGCGTACCCCTTGGTCAAATCCTTCTTCGTAGCCATCATCAGATCCTTCGCCATGACCGACAACGCAACCCCAAGCCCCAGCCCAAGGCCACCGTGCCACGCCGCGTTTCGCGATCACACCTAATCTGAGGCAAGCGCAACCGTTCGCGATCGTCTTAGATGAGTCTCGACGCCGGCTGGCGCGGTTGCGTTCATCCTGCTACCCTGCCCGACGGGTGGTGGGTTGCTCGGGCAAGACCAGCCGCGACCAGCGGTTCCCAACGGAAGGAGAACGGTGCCATGGAGCCGTCCGACATCTCCCTCGACGACGAGCTCCTCTCGTCCATCGAGAACGGAACATGCGTTCTCTTCCTGGGGGCCGGGTTCACCAACGCGTTCAGCCTGGTCGGGGGCGAGGGTGTCGCGACCGCCTCCGAACTCGGAGAGACGATCGTCGACTCACTAAAACTGCGGCTAAACGGTTTGGTCCCAACGGATCGCGTCGTCGCCGCCACGACCAGTCTCCTCGAAGATGGCACGAGGTCCTATCATCTGCGGCTCGCCGCCCAGTTCTTCATTTCAGAGCTCGTGCGACACTGCAGGTTGGAGCCCGAGAAAGCGCGAGAGGAGCTGATCGAGATACTAGTCAGGGAGACCGGGAAGTCTTTCGGCAGGGAGACCATTGCCGCTGCCGCCCCGCTCTTGTCCCTTCCCTGGTCTTCGATCTACACCACGAACTACGACTCCCTCATCGAGGCGACCCTGTCGGCCAGCGGCATCGGATACCAAGTCACGAGTCGGCCCAGCGACTTAGTCGAACGTGCGGGTGATCGGCTTGAGGTAGTGAAGATCCATGGGAGCATCGACGAGGTCCACTTGGACCGGGAGCTGCCGCTCGTCATCACCACGGACGACTACGCCAGTTTCGGATCGACCCGAGGCCTTCTCCTAGATGAGCTGCGCGTAAACCTGGCCAAGCGCGACTTCCTGTTCTTGGGCTACGGGCTCCATGATGAGAACCTTGATACAGTCATCCGCGAGGTGTCGCGTGCGATCTCGCGGACGCCCCGGTCGCTGTACGTCCTCACCCGTGACGAAGCAGAGGAACCTTGGTGGAACTACCTGAAACTCCGGCGTTTCAAAGTCCGGAGGTCTCAAGACCTCGTCCGCCTCGCGGGCGACCTGACGCACGCACTGTCTGCGTTCCGGACTAACCACGACGCGGGGTATGTAGAGTACGCGATCACGAGCCGAAACGCGCTCGATGAGCCGTATGAGGCAAGCGACCTGACGCATATTCGAGCGACAGTCTCGAGTCAAAACTGGGAGTCGTCTCGCCCTCACGGGGCACCGGTCAACCTCACATCCTGCGGCGATGATCTCGTAGCATCCCTCTACTTCTACTTGAGGACAAAGCGAGCAGAGAAGGCAGAAGACGGAGGCGAGGCAGCGAGTAGGCTGCGCGCCAGCACGCTTCAGGGGTTTCTAGACAGTTTCGCGAGTCGAGAACGTCCCTCTCGCGGCAATTGGCACAGGGCACTAGAGTGTCTGGCGCTCGCTGCCCAGGACTACGACAACGACAATCTGCCGAAAGTCGTCGACATCCTGAGGGCAAACTCACAGCACCATGAAGACACACTGTCAAGGTGGCTTACCCTACAGCTCTTGAGAGAGCTGCAAATGAAGGTCCCTGAAAACGGAGCAGGGCTCGTGGACGCCTACGTAGTAAGTGAGGCGCGCACCTGGCGGAGTAATCCAAATACCGACGCCGGGCGGAAGTATCGTCCCGTCATTCCGCGACTTGCATGGAATCTGTTTCGCACCGGTAACTATCACGAGTTTCTCAGTCTGGACGACTCGAGGGGTTGGGAGGATCTCCTACTTACCTGGGAGCTTAGCAAGGTGAGTGGCGGAGCTATCTACTCTGCCGAAAGCCCCAGGGAAGTAACCACCCTCGGAGACAAAGTGCGTGTGGACAGTGGAACAGTCCGTCTACTGCTGGGAAGAGGAGAGGTTTCCTCTCTCGCGCAGGAGATGGCGAATCCGTTAGTAAGGCGTGCGTCGTTGCGACACGGGATTGATACCGCGTGGCGGACTTGGACCAGCGATCAGGGATCCACAGCGATCAAAGACATCCTTGAGTACGTTGATGCTGAGCTGAGGAAGCAGGATCGAAGCGCCGGGACCGTTGAGCCATTCTTCGCCTCTTTCGCGCTGCTTGAGCACCTGTCAATGCTCCGTGAGGAGTCCGAATGCGATAGTGACGATCTGACGACTGCGTATCGCCAACTCATGGAGGCAGGAAGGGACGCGGTCGACCTGCTGAGTGTCACAGATCAGAGAGACGAGGCGACGCGTTGTCGTGCGAGTCATTTCGCGACCGCGATGATTAGAGAGCTTCTGCATGGAGCACGCACACTTGAGCAGCGGGACGGGATGACCGAGGCCGACACCGCTCTGTTTGAGGAATTGACGAGCAAAGTGACAGGCCTGTGCACTTCCAATGAGCATGAGTGGATGCTTGAGAACCTGCTGAACGTGTCGGTCCACCTAGCGCGACTGCCAGATTCGACGCCGTTGATTCGACAGCTCCTGGACTGTATCCTGGCTGCCGTGAGAAGCGAGGGCGTCTGGACCTCACTGAGCCCGCTTCTGAGGTACTACGTGTTCAAGTTTGAGCATGGTGGAGAATGGCGTGCTCGTGGCTAGGAGGCACGTTGTCGCGATCGACGCGCGCCGTTCTGGTGGTAGTGGGATCGGCCGCTACACTCAATGCCTGGTCGAGGCTTTTCGATTTTCCGATGCGCTCCGAGGACGGTTCGAGGTCGTGGAGCTCGTCAGCAAGGACGCTGACTTGGGACCGTTTCGGGTCCGCTGGGGGTCGCCTCTATTGTCTCCCTGGAGGTCGAATGAATTGGAGTGTGTGCTTCGGTCGGCGGGCGCCGATGTTCTCATTGCACCACAGTACTACGTGCCGCCTGTGGCGGTTGTGCCTGTTGTTAGGGTATTGCACGACGCTCACCCTTTCTGGCCCGACTTTCAGTCGCCGGAACGGAAGGTCTTTGAGCGTTTGTACGGCGTGGGGAGTCTCCGCGACCTGGCCGAGGACGTCGGACTCGACGCGTGGGGTTCCGACGAGGGGCCGCGCGATGTCGCAGCGTTGATTCAAAGAATGTATAAGGTAGGCGCGGACGAAGCGGCTGAACTGGTGACGGTGTCAGAGTTCAGCGCTGCTGAACTCTCACGGTTCATGCCGACGACGGACGGACGATGGACCGTCGCCTACCCGTTTGTCGCCAAATCGCTGTCGGCGGCTCCTTTCACGCCTGGGGAAGTGGGAGGGCCCTTGTTGCTGAGCGTGAGCAAGCTGGAGCCTCGAAAGAACCAACTCGCACTGATCCTAGCGGTAGAAGAGCTGCGAGCTGAGTTTCCAGGCATGCATCTGACCCTGGTCGGGGGGCCGACTGCCAGCTTTCCTGAGTACGCCCGAGTTGTGCGCGCCGCTGCTGCAAAGACAGCCGGCACCGTGTCGCTAGTCGAATATGTGGAGGACTCGGGGCTGTCACGTCTCTACAAGACGTGCGATCTCTTTGTCTCGGCGTCGGTCTCCGAGGGATTCGGCTTTCCAGGGCTCGAAGCGTTGGAGTCAGGTGCAAAAGTTCTGGTCGGGTCGGAGTCATCAATGCCGGAAGTCTATGGTCGGAGGGCGGAGTACTTCAATGAATCGGGTCTGCGCGAGCCCCGAGGTACGGACGGATTCCAAACAGCGGTCCTCGAGTTGCGGGATGCGATCAGACGCACGCTCCTTGGCGTGGACACCGCGGTCGGGAGCCCTGGTCGTCCTGTGCCTCACGAAATGGGCGACGGCCCTCGCCCGACCGCTGACTCGTTTGGTGAGGTGCTCGACGGCGTTCTGGAGCGTGTGCTGTGACGATTGTCCTCATCCGGCATGCGGCGACGTCTGCGAATGAGCTGGGTCAAATGGCGGTTGGTACTCCAGGTCCGTCGCTATCCAGCGCCGGGAGGGAGGCGGCGGTATCCTTCCGTCGAAGATGCCGAGATCAGGCGCAGCCAGACCGGCTATGGGTGAGCCCGGCCGCGCGGGCCAGAGAGACCGCGACGATCCTCTTCGGGGACCGTTCCTCTGTCGTCCGGCCTGAGCTCGCCGAGATCGCGCCTGGTGCCTGGGGCTCGCCCGGGTTCGCCGGGGGAACGCAAAAGCACGGGTGCCTCATGCGGCGATGGGAGACGGGCTCCGAACTGACGATCGCGCCACCTGGTGGTGAGTCGGGGGAGGAGGTGGTCGACAGACTGCGGACCGTTGTCCATGCACTCAGTGTGATCGAGGATGCGGAACGAGTGGTCTTGGTGACGCACTTCGGCGTGATCAGAATGATGGTGCGAGCGTTTGTTCACGAATTCGGTGTCGATTGCTCGATTCCGCCTGGCTTTCCCTACCTCCTGCAGTCGGTGACGTTGCGGAAGGGTGAACTCGTCGTCTGAGATCGTCGGGCCGCAGTTGAGTGTTGGTTGGCTCCCGGGTTCTGCTTGTTCTTGGTGATCAGGCGCTCCGGTTGGCGTGTCGTTGGGCAGGGACTCTCGCCCGCCATACGGGGGTGACGGGGGTTTTCTTCCATCAAGGACCACTGTGCACGGATGACCTCCGTGACTGTCGGGCGACGAGCCGTCGCGGTCCGTCGTCGCGGCACGAAGGAAGGTGTGACCAGCCAGGAGCGTGACGAGATCCGCGAGGAGATCCGCAAGCTCAAGGTGGAGGTCAAGAAGCTTCATGAGGCCAACGAGATCCTGAAGGCTGCATCGGATTTCTTCGCCGGGGAACTCGACCCCCGACGCCGCTGGTCTGCGGGTTCATAGACCAGATGCGTCAGGAAGGGTATGCGGTCGAGTCGGCGTGTAAGGCGCTGGGTTTCCTGGGATGTCCGATCACTGCGCGTGCCTGCCGGGCCTGGAGGTCCTCCAAGGGCCCCTCGAACAGTGACCGGTCTGACGCGGTCCTCATACGCGTTGCTGGCCACCGGTCCTCGCCTTGCTCGTCCAGGGGCTCACATCCTGCCACTCGGATCGAGTGCTTGTTGCGCTTGCTGAGGGCCTGACGAGGGCGTGGTTCTCAAGGTGGCAGCCATGACTTCGCGTGTCTGGCTCATCAGATGAGCAACGGAAGTCGGACCGTTGTCGAGAGCAGTTAGTGGAGCGAGCACTGTGACGACGTGGCCGTGGTCCTTTGAGAGCGACTGGACCACGGGCAAGATGGGCATTCCGAACCTGGCCGCGAGCACGAATGCGCCGGAGTGAAACTGGTCGAGAGCGTCGTGACGGAACCGTAGGCTCCGTTTGCTGCTCGTCCGCCCTTCGGGCATGAAACCCCAGCAGAAGCGGGCTGACCTCTGAAAATCGTCGGTAAGTCTTTCGGACAAGTGGTCAAGGCGTGAAGCGCCGACCGGCAGAACTACCGCATGGTAGGCGTTCTGAATTACACCGCCCAGGTCGGGGTAGGAGAGTTGGACAGGACGGAAGAGGTGGGTCGGAGAGACGAGCGTGACCGCCTGGTGGAGACCAGCCCAGAGGAGCATGAACGGTTCGTCATTCAAGAACGCACTTGGCCCGGGTGAGTGCAGATCACGCGCCGCGATCTTTACGGCCTTGGCCAAGCCGATGTGGTTGGAGACGAGGAGATATGCTGGTCCGAGGGCGCGCGTAGTCGCGCTTGGATCGAGATAGAAGGTGGTGCCCATGATGGAGAGTAGATCTCGGTGTAGACGGGAGATGCTGGCGTCACTCCGTTCATCCGAATCTCTGTCGAACGGTCGCTCGTGGCAAAACGCGACGAGACGGGCGTGAACAAGACGCAGAGTATCGGATCCTAGGGAGCACCGTGCGTGTCGGCGCATGCGCCGGGACGCACGGAGTTCGAGAAGGGCTTCGGCGGCGGCGTGCATGGCAGCGCGCGGTGTATGATCGGACCGTGGGTCACGCAGCGAGCGGTGATACCTCACCCGAAGCTCATCTCCGTCCCTCGATCCTGGTCGTCGGGCGAAACAGAGTCGGCAAGTCGACGGCGGCTAGGTTCTTGTCGCAGCACCTGAGTCTGACGGCGGTGGAGCTGGGAGCACGCGTTCGGTTGGCGCAGGCGAGCGACCGGTCACTAGCCCGGGAAACGGGCGTGGCGTTCTGTGAGCTCCTGGCGCGCAAGGGAAAGGGGCTGGTGCGAGACTGGGTGTCCGAGGCCGGGGTCAGTAGCATGAACCCGGGAATCGTCGTCGGAGTTCGCGACCGTGATTCCTTCGATGACCTCCGCAAGTACCTCTCAGGTCCTCTGGTGCTTGCGGTATTGGCGTCTTTCACACGACGTCTTGGTCGGCCACAACGCGTGGGCGAGTCTGAGGCGAGTCTGAGGCTTTCAGATCTGCGACAGGGGCTATGGGGTTTGGATTCGATCATTTCTGAGGCGTCCTTTGTTGTGGACAATTCGAGGGAACTGCGTGATTTCCATGGTCAGCTGAGGGATCTCCTTCCGGACTTGGGTCGGCGGAGGTCATAGCGGATCGAAGGACCAAATGCCATGGGACCACTGTTGTGTGAGGAGCAGGTCACTTCCTCGGACGCAGAGATCTGACCGAATTGGAGGAGTGAGGGTCGACCTGGCAGTTTCGAGAATCGCGCCGGTGTCGGAAGTAGAGGCGCGAGCGAGCCACTTGGCAACGGACTCTCTGTACGGGAACGCCCTGAGCAGGAGAGGCCTGAGGCCAGCATCTGTGGGGATACGGACATAGTCGGCAGTGCTGAGCGCGCGAATTCGTGCATTTCCTGGGATCAGTGCTGCAATGCTTTCCAGCCACTCGGCTGCTCGTTTAGTCGGGGGCGTGAGTTGACCGATGTAGACTATCCCTCCCTCGCACAGGGAAGCGCGAAGGCCGGCTAGTAGGGCCCCGGGGTCGAGGGCATAGTGCAGTACCTGCCGGAGGATTACGGCGTTGAAGCGACCAAGGTCGCGGATGTCCGTCATGTCACGGTTGACCTTCTCCAACCAGTCCGGGGCAAAAGAGAGGGCATCCGAGTCGTGATCGACCAAGACGACTCGCTGTGTATGGCGTTGAGCCGAGAATCGGGTCGCGAGGAGTCCCGATCCGCCGGCGAGATCGAGGACGCGGAGCGGGGTGCAGTGCGTGGTGACATCGACCACCGCCGCCCGCGCGAACTGGCCGTTGGTGGCCCATGGCGGAGCGGTACTGAGACGAGGGGTCGTTGGAGCGCTGGTGGACGAGGCCGGAAGAAGAGAGCCATGGGCTGCTGGCGAGGGGCTACTCGGCACTGGTAGAATCCGTTCGGAGTCGAGACAATTCAAGAAGAAGAAGGAGGAGGGAACAGAGGGTCTTTGAGTCTCCGCCCTCGCTCTGTACTAGTTGGACCGCTGAATCAAGGGGAACCCAGAGACTATCGAGTTCTGGCTTGGAACAGTCTAGGCGTGCCCAGTCGTCCGTCCAGAAGAGGTGAATGAGTTCAGTGCTCATTCCAACACTGGAGAGCGTTTTTCCGAGAAGGCGGAGATCCTCGCCGTAGATGCCGGTTTCCTCAAGAGTCTCACGGCGCGCGGTTTCAAGTGGGTCTTCGCCATCTTCGACGATTCCGCTGGGTACTTCGAGAGTATCGCGCCCAACTACGGGGCGGGATTGGCGTACGAGGAGTACCTGGCTGGTCGCTGCGTCGTAACAGAGGCAGGCAGCAGTGCCGGGGTGCACAACGCAGGGAGTAACTGCGCCTTGATTCTCAATCGCGGCAATCAGGAGAGCACTACCTGTGGGTCTTTCGTCTATTGTCCTCAACAGCCTTACGCCTCCTTCGCGTTTGCCCATGCCTCTTCAAAAGACTTCTGAATCGGGAAGAAGAGTCCATTGGCGGTGTTGGTGAGCAGCATGAATGGTGAATGATGACCAGGCTTCCGGGGAAGGAACCAGTTGACGGTGGCGCGGCTTCTGTCCAAGCAGACATAGCGCCAGATTGGGTAGGTGTCGAAGTAGCGCACCTGGATTGCAACGGAATTGTTGTCTGCGAAACTCTTGAGCCTGGTGACAGTGGATTCGATCTCGTTGGCCAAGGCCTCGACGCGCTCGCCTTCGTCGACGGCCCGCCGAGCCAGAGCCTGACCGCTCGGGTTCATCAGCAGGTAGCGGACGGTTCCTCCGTTGGCGGCGACTCGGAGCATTGCCTCTCGCGCTGAAGGGCTGCGGGCAGTGCGGGTCGCCGAGACGCCCCAGAAGTCAATGTCTGTGGTTGCGGAATCCAAGGCAGCCTCGACGAGCTCGTTCGGACCAGCGTGGGCCTCGGAGAGACCGAGTACGGGAAGAGTTGCGTGCCGAGTCCGTCTGAGAGCGACTCGGGAGAGTGCCAGGCAGAGAACAGACAGGCCTGCCGTCGCTGACCAGGCAACGCCGACGGTGCCAAATAACAATAGCGGGGCGGACGCTAGGAAGGATGCGAGAACGCCCAGGGCGACAGTGCGGGCATCACTCACGAGACCGACTGTAGCACGGTGTCTGGGTGGACAAGCGCCAGTGACAAGTGACGGTGTAGCGCGGCGTGGAAAAGGGGGGAGATAGCCAAGACCCTCCTGGAACGCCAAGCCTGCGTTCGGAGCTGGACTGAGCGGTGGCGCTGCGCCCGCCGGTGTGCGTTGGCGGCGTTGCATAGTCCTGCTGCGACGCGGAAGCTTGAGGCCCCCCAGAAGCGCCATTCTGGCGATCGGAGGCGTGTGAGACTTTCGACACGGGAGCACACTGGGAGGAGGAGTTGGTGGATGGGTCACGAAAGGAGAACGATGCGCACGACGTGGTCTTTGCTACCAACAGTCTCGTAGGGCAGTTCTCCCCAGCTCTCGGTGGCTCTAACCCATGCTTGGCCGGCCACCTCAACCCGAACCACCTCAGCAGCCGAGGCATGAGCAACAGCCCAAGCCGCCAATCCCCACGCACCCCGCTCGTCTGCCGCAGTTAGCAGGACGACGGAAGGGCCGTCATCGTCCGCGGGAGGAAGCACCTCGGCTTGGGTCTTGTCTTTGCCTCGCTGCTTGCGCAACGTCTTGATTAGGGCGTTTGGATCCGCGAAGCCCTCCTCCGGGTCGCGCAACACGCACGTCAGGCCCGCGGGGGAGTGGCCTGTTAGCGCGGAGGCGAAGGCTCGGGCTAGGTCCTCGTGCTGGGCGTAGGCGTCGGGGAAGGCGGAGCGCTGGACGGCTTGGGCGGCCTCGGTCACGGGGAGATTCTCGTAGTCGGGGACCTTGACTAGCTCGGAGTAGAACTTCTTGGTCGCGTAGATTGGGTCCATGACCTGCTCTTCTGTACCCCAGCCTTGCGAGGGGCGCTGCTGGAACAGGCCCAGGGAATCGCGGTCGCCGTAGTCGATGTTGCGGAGCTTCGACTCCTGGAGCGCGGTCGCCAGCGCAATCGTGACAGCGCGCGGGGGCAGGTCGCGCCGTTCGGCAATCTGGGCCATCATCGCGGCGTTCTCGGTCTGGTCCACCGCCAGCCGGTAGGTGAGGTCGTTCGCCGTCGCCTCGCAGTATTGGTCGCTGGGCAGCAGGTCGTGGCGGCCAAGCAGCGCCGTCACCCCCCAAATCGCGCCGCCCAAACCCATGAGGACGATGGCGATCGCCGCGATGATTCGCCGGGGGCTGCGGCTGGGTTGTGGGCGGCGTGAGCGTGGCATCAGTTGGCGTGGAGGGCGGTGTTCAGGGCGATGCCTTGCCCCTGGCGGGGGAGGGCTTCGACTGCGCCGGTCAGGGAGTTGCGACGGTAGAGGACGTTGTCTCGTCCTGACAGGTCACGGGCCTTGGCGGTTGGTGGGGCATCCGTCCAGCCGACGAGGGTCAGCTTGGTGCCAGCGGTGAGGTAGAGGCCGGCCTCGACGACGCAGTCTGCTCCAAGGGAGATGCCTAGGCCAGCGTTGGCTCCCAGGAGAGAGCGTGGGCCGATGCTGATTCGGGTCTGGCCTCCGCCGGAGAGGGTTCCCATGATGGAGGCACCGCCACCGACGTCGGCACCGTCGTCGACTATGACTCCTTGGGAGATGCGGCCCTCGATCATTGAGGCGCCGAGGGTTCCGGCGTTGTAGTTGCAAAAGCCCTCGTGCATGACGGTGGTGCCGTGGGCGAGGTGGGCGCCTAGGCGGACCCTTGACGCATCAGCGATGCGGACGCCTGAGGGGACGACGTAGTCGAGCATGGCGGGGAACTTGTCGACGCCGTGGACGTGGACGGGGCCTCTTCCTGCTGTGATGAGGGCGGCTCTTGTGGTTTCGAAGGCGTCGGGGGAGCAGGGGCCGGCGGAGGTCCACACGACGTTGTTGAGGATCGAGAAGATGTTGTCGAGGTTGATCGTGTTGGGGAGGACTAGGCGGTGGGAGAGGAGGTGAAGACGGAGGTAGGCGTCGGAGGGGGTGGTCGGGGGGACATCGAGGTCGATGGTGACCGTGACGTGGCGGGTGTGGACCCGGCGGGCCTCGTCACGGGACTCTTCAGGGAGGAGGTGAGTGCCGGCATCGTCCGGCCCGGGGTCGCCAAGGCGGGGGTTAGGGAACCAGGTATCGAGAGTGACGTCATCGTCCGTCAAGGTTGCGATGCCCACACCAAAAGCGCGATTGCTGCTCACAGGGCTAGCCTACGGGGTTTCGGCAGCGGACTCCCGGGGCGCGCCAGGCCGCGGGGCCGGACAACCTGGCTCCCAAAGAGCGACTGGGGAGTGGTTTCGTTGGATTTGCCGGGGTCAGATTCAACGAGAGCGCTCCCAGGTTTGCGGGGGGCGCGGAGAGCTAGCGGTGTCGCGGGACGTGGCGGCGGTGTCGGAGTGTGACTTGGGATGGGGGAGAGGGGGCAATCGTCACAGATGCAGGTTCCGGTGGGGGCTGGGCGCGGTGGGGGTGATCAGTTGAGGCTGTGACCAGGGGAAACAGAATGGCGGGTGGCGGGGTGGGGGACCGGAACCTGCATCTTTGACGATTGCATCC
>WQYN01000072.1 GCA_009781225.1 Micrococcales bacterium
GGTCACGAAGTTCACCAAGGGAGTCGCGTACTCCTACACCTGGTACCGCAACGGCGCGAAGATCAAGGGTGCCACGAAGGCGAGCTACACGCTGAAGAAGGCTGACCGGGGCAAGAAGATCAAGGTCACTGTGACTGCGAAAAAGACCGGGATGCTCCCGGCTTCCGCGACCTCGAAGGTGGTCAAGGTCTCCAAGAAGTAGGGCCGTCATCGGCCGGGCCGAGGGCCAGGCCGAGGGTAGGGGCAGGGCGGGGCCTTCAAGGCCTGTCCCGGGCTCCTGCCAGCGCTGGCCAGCAAACTTCGGAGTGCTCTGCCAGGTTAAGAGGCGGAGTTAACCTGGCAGAGCACTCCCAAGTTTGGGCGGGGGGGTGCGGCGGGGCGCGACCAGCGCAGGCCAGGCAGCGGGCGAGGGATGCTCTCGTCTGAGTGCTGCTACGCTGTTCGGCGCCATCAGCTCTGGGGAGTTGCCTCTTTCGCCCTGACCGGTGACCGTGACTGCGCCCTCAAGCTGCAGAAACACATCACAGAATGGACGCTTCAGTGTCACAACACATTCGCCCCATCGCGGTGGCGATTGGTGCCGGCGTCGCAGCCGTCGCCTTGGCTATTGGCGGGGCTTTCCCCGCGTCGGCGGCGCCAGACGCTGCGCTCACTCCCGCCGGGGTGGACGCCGTCAACCTAGACGCTGCCGACTGCGACAGCCTCGCCGCGGCCTGCGCGTGGGACCTCACACCGATCATCGTCTCCCATGCCGGGGACGGAACCAGGGAGACCTACCTGAGGTTCACCGCTCCGACGACCGGCGCCTTCAAGTTCACCTCGTCGAACCAGACAGGCAACGTCGACTTCGTGGCTTGGGTTGTAGACAGCGCCGGCGAAGAGCTCGCCTCCGGCAATGGCAACACCGCGACTGGTGACTTCCAACTCTCGATCGACCTGAAGGCAGGGACGGTCTACCACCTGGTCGTCGGGAAGGACAACGAATGGGTGCCCGGATCGCTCACCATCACCTACTCCGCCGCCGATCCCTGCACCACCGTCGGCAACGCTTGTTCATGGGACTTGGCTCCGAAGTACATCTCCAACGGCGCCGTCCGAATCCACGACCTCAAGTTTGTTGCCCCGGCGTCAGGGTCCTTCACCTTCACCTCATCGCATCCAGCCAGTCCGAGCATCCAGATATGGGCCGCCATCTGGGACGACAACTCCGACCTGGTTCCTGCTACCTTCGGCCCTCCGGGCGAACAAGACTTCGCGATTACCGCGTCTCTGACTGCGGGAAAGTCCTACACCCTCGACGTCGGTTGGGAATCCGCATCCAACACGGGCGGGTTCACCATCAAAGCCAAGGGCCCCGGGATACCCAACCTCTTCTTGTCGACGGCAACGTGGAATCCCACAGCCGCCGCACAGAGCATGACGGTCAACGTGACGACGGTCAATGGCGCCGTCTGGTCGGTCTCCTCCAATGTGCCTTGGCTGGCCACCTCCGCTCTCGGAGCAACGAGCCTGGTCGTGTCGGTGGCGGCGAATCAAGGCATCACCCGCAGCGGGTTCCTCAAAGTGGCAGCCGGCGGAGAGTCTGCGCAGATTGCCGTCACTCAGGCGGGCGACCCGAACTACAAGCCGCCACTGGAGAAGATAGGGCTCGGCACCGCCAAGATCAAGGGCAAGCTCAAGGTCGGTAAGACCCTCAAGGCCAAGGTCTCGACGTCCACCAAGGGAGTCAAGTTCTCCTACACCTGGTACCGCAACGGCAAGATGATCAAGGGCGCCACCAAGGCGAGCTACAAGCTCAAGAAGGCTGACCGGGGCAAGAAGATCACGGTCAAGATCACCGCCAGGAAGTCAGGGATGCTCAAGGCCTCAGTCACCTCGAAAGCCGTCAAAGTCCCCAAGAAGTAGCGTCACCGTCGGCCGTCCACCCCGGCAACCTGCTGCAACGACACTTCCAGCTGATAGTTGCTTGGCGCAAGCAAATACCCTAGGCTCTTCCTGTGGCCTCCACCCCAGGAACCCTCGCCGACCCTGTCAACGAGCTCATCGACTCGCTGATTCAGCTGACAGGTCGCCTCAAACGCTTCGACCCCAGCCTCGCCTCCGTCATCACCCAGCACCAGGCTCAGATCCTGCATCGTCTGCGCCACCAGTCCCCCCGCCGCCTCACCTCCCTGGCCGACGAACTCGCGACCGACCTCAGCGTCATCTCGCGCCAAGCCACCGGTCTCGTCGAGGCCGGTCTCATCACTCGCCAGCGTGACCCCAACGACGGCCGCGCCTGGCTCATCGCCCTGACCCCCCAGGGAGACAAGGCCATCGAGGCCTTCCGGGAACGCAGGCGCGCCTGGATCTCCCAGGTGCTCTCTACGTTCCCGACCCACCAGATCGAGACGACGACCGCCATCGTCCGCGCTATTAGTCGCGATCTCGATGGTGACCATCCCACGACACTCCCAGAAGACCAGCCCCGCCGCACCCGTCCTCCCCGGCGCCGCCTCCTCCTGGCCAACCGCCCGCCAAGGACCCGTTAAGTGAAGACCCACCGCGAAATCCTCGAGATCATCTCGGGCTTGCTCATCATGATGTTCGTCGCCAACGTTGCCGGCACCGTTGTCGCCAACGCCCTGCCCGTCATCACCGCCCAACTCGGCTCGACGCCGACCCAGTACACGTGGCTCGTGACCGCCGCGCTGCTCGCCTCCACCGCGACCACGCCGATCTGGGGCAAGCTCGCCGACCTTTTCGACAAGAAGAGGCTCCTGCTCACCGGGATTGTCATCTTCACCATCGGCTCCCTGGCCAGCGGTGCCGCCGCGACAACCGCCCAGCTCATCGGCTTTCGCGCCATCCAGGGCGTGGGGATGGGCGCGCTGCTCATCCTCAACCAGTCGATTCTCGCCAGCATCATCCCCCCGCGCGAACGAGGCAAGTACAACGCTTACATGGGGGCTGCATTCGCCGCCGCAACCATCGCGGGCCCGCTGATTGGCGGGTTCATAGTCGACCAAAGCTGGCTCGGCTGGCGCTGGTGCTTCTGGTCGGCCGTCCCCTTCTCGCTTGGCGCGCTCGCCTTCCTCGCCAAGAGACTCAAAGTCCCCGACATCCGCCGTCCCGGCGCGAAAGTCGACTGGCTGGGCGCGACCCTCGTCACCGCCGCCGCCTGTGACCTGCTGATTTGGATCACCTTCGCGAACCATTCCTTTGCCTGGGTCTCCTGGCAATCGGCCGCCATGCTCGGCTCGACCCTCGCGCTGGCAGCGCTGTTTGTCCTGGTCGAGCAGCGCGTCCCGGACCCGGTTATCCCACTTCGGATCATCGCCAACCGCGGCGCGGCCCTCGCCATCGTCGCCTCCATCGCTGTCGGGACGGCCATGTTCGGCGTCGCGGTCTTCCTCGGCCAGTACTTCCAGATCGCGCGCGGCTACTCCCCGACCGCTGCGGGCCTGCTCATGGTGCCCAACATGCTCGGCGTCTTCGTCGCCTCCGTATTCGGCGGGCGGCTGCTCTCGCGCGTGGGCATCTGGAAGCCCTTCGTTGTCACTGGCACCTGCCTCCTCACGGTGGGCATGGGCACCTTGTCGACAATCAACTCGACCTCAAGCCTGGTCTTCATCGCCGGCGTCGGCGTCGTGGGCGGCATGGGCTTGGGGCTGACCTCGCAAAACCTGGTGCTCGCCGTCCAGAACTCGGTGTCCGTCCGCGATGTCGGCTCGGCCACCGCCGCCGTCACCCTCTTCCGCTCGCTGGGCGGCACGCTCGGCATCCAGGTCCTCGGCTCGGCCTACAACTCCCACGTCCGCGCGCTCATCGCCGAGCGCCTGGGCCCGCTCGCCGCCACGGGCGACGGCACCGGCACCATGGACGTCTCCTCGCTCCCGCCGCCCATCCAGACAGTGGTCCGCTCCTCCTTCGGCGATTCGATCGGCTTGGTTTTCGCCATCGCCGCCGGGGTCGCTGCCGTCGCGCTCCTCGCCGTTCTCGCCATGAAGTCCACGCGCCTTCGTGATCGTCTGGACCTAGGAAATCCGACGGACGATGGCGGCCCTTCCGACCTTGTTTCCACCCGCGCCTCGAGCTCGGGGTAGGCTCCCAGCGCGTCGCTTTGGCGTGTGCGGGAGCAGGCGGCCCGTCACGGATTGTTCACTAGCGCCCCAGGCCAGCTATCTTGGGGAGCGTGTTTCGGGCACGGGGACAGGCCGGAGCGGTGGGCCTGGTGCTCGTCTCAATCGGCTTCTACGAGATCGGCGCGGCCTATGCCGTCATGCTGTTCGATCTCGTGGGCCCTTTGGGGATGACGACCTATCGCAACGTCTTCGGGGCGACGGTGCTTCTCCTGGTCATCCGGCCGCAGGTTCGCACATTCACTCGCGCAGCCTGGTTCTGGGCTGGAGGGCTGGGGCTGTCGCTCGCCGTGATGAACTCCCTGTTCTACCTTGCGCTGTCTCGCATTGGGCTCGGTGCCACCGTCACCATCGAGGCCCTGGGCCCGCTCACACTCTCGGTGGCCCTAGCGCGAACCAAGAGGTCCTGGCTGTGGGCCGAGCTCGCGATGGCCGGCATCGTCCTTCTGGAACGTGGGGGCTTTGACCGCATGGATCCTGTCGGAGTCGCCCTTGCCCTGGGAGCGGCCACCGGCTGGGCTGGCTACATCATGTGCACCCGCAGACTCGGACAAGAGGTCAAGGGACTGGGAGGGCTCGCGGTGGCGATGGCGATCTCTGCGCTCTTGGTCGCCCCCTTCGGACTCGCGGCCACGGGGGCTCAGCTGTTCTCCCTCAAGGCGATCGGGCTAGGCGCAATCGTCGCCGTTGTCTCATCCTCGATTCCCTACGGAATGGAGATGGTTGCCCTGCGGACAGTGCCGCCCCACGTGTTCTCCGTCCTCATGGCCCTAGCCCCCGCGGCCGCAGCGCTGTCCGGGTGGGCCCTGCTCCACCAACGCCTGGCCTGGCCGCAGCTCCTCGGCATGGCCGCCGTCATCGTCGCCTCCTCGGGAGCCGTGCTGATGCAGAAGGAGACAGGTAAGCGCAGGCTGTGACAAGTCGTGACGAGCTGCTGCCGCTCCAGAGACGAACGTGCATCACTGCACCGGCGTGTCTCCGAAAGCCCCGTCTATGCCGATGCCGCCTGTGCCCCGTCCACGAGCCAGCCCTCAATCACCGCTTGCCGGTCCGTCCCCTGCGATCTCGCAACCTGGTCGATTGACTCGATCAACTCTTCGGACAGCCCCACACTCACGAGATGGCGGTCCTGCCCGAGACGCGTGAGGGTCGACAGGTCGGCATACTGAAGCACATCCTCTTTGCCCTCGTCGAATATCCGATCCAGTTCATCGGCATCAATCCTGGCCACTGTATAACGTCACCTCGTCTCTCCTTGATCTGCGGACCGAGATCAGCCTGATGACCTCGCCACGCGGTGTCCATACGGCAGACCTTGCTGGAAGTACCATTCGGTGGTCTTCGGCCGCGCCATGTCGCCAGCGTACCCGCCCGCGCCAGAGCCGGCGCTGGTAGGCAGTAGGACGCTCAGACGCGAGACTGGCCGCCGTCATCGTCGCCTCCTCGGGGGCCGTGCTGATGCAGAAGGAGACAGGTAAGCGCAGGCTGTAGTCTGGTGTCATGAAGAACAAGGCTGTTCGTGTCCAGCTCTCTGCTCTGCTCGTCGTCGGCCTGGGGGTGGTGTGCGCGCCGATGGGAGGCGCGATTCCCCCGGCATCTCCGACCTCGGGCCCGGCCGGCGGTGGGACGGTGGTCAGCGGTGAGATTCCGCCCGGGTTCACTGCCGTGGACGGCGGTGACACCACGGGGTACGCCTTGGATCGCGAGGGCAGGGTATGGACCTGGGGATACAACACCTACGGCCAGCTGGGCCACGCCACCCCCACGAACCCGTCGCCGCCGGTTCGCCTGAAAGCCGGCGCGTGGACCCTGCCGGAGTTCACAGCAATCGCCGCAGGATACGCAGCGGGATACGCGTTGGAGGAGAACGGCCGCATTTGGGCATGGGGCTACAACAACTACGGTCAGCTGGGCAACGGCAATGACACGAACTCATCGGCGCCGGTTCCGATGCAAGCCACCCCAGGGCCTTTGCCCAAGTTCACTGCGATCGCCGCAGGCCCCGCCACGGGGTACGCGCTGGACGAGGGCGGCGACATCTGGGCATGGGGACGCAACAACTTCGGCCAGCTGGGCGACGGCACAAACGTCCCGCACTCATTGAGTCCGGTTCGAGTCCGGGCTGCCTCGGGAGTGCTTCCAGTGTTCACCGCGATCGCCGCAGGAGGCTTGTCGAGCTACGCGCTGGACAAGCAGGGCGAAGTCTGGGCCTGGGGATACAACAGCAACGGCCAACTGGGCGACGGCACCACCACGGACTCCCGGACGCCCGTTCGGTTGCACGCGGCCTCAGGAACGCTGCCGGAATTCACCGCGATCGCTGCGGGAGGCTACACGGCGTACGCGTTGGACAAGGCTGGTGGCGTCTGGGCGTGGGGAAACAACAGCGACGGCCAACTGGGCGACGGCACCACCACGGACTCCAAGACACCGGTTCGGGTGTGGAATCCCACGGGAGTACGCTTCGCCGCGATCGGATCGGGCGCCGCGGCCGGGTACGCACTGGACGACACCGGCGCCGTATGGGCTTGGGGGCGCAACGACAATGGCCAGTTGGGCAACGGCACCTCGACACCGTCCTTGACACCGGTGCGGGTCTCCTCAGGAACGCTTCCGAAGTTCACCGCAATCGGACAAGGAGCCGACACGGGGTACGCGTTGGGTGAGCGCGGCGACCTGTGGGCCTGGGGATCCAACTACTACGGCCAGCTCGGCACCGGGACCACGACAGATTCGACGACGCCACTCTTGTTGTCGGCGGCGATCGGGAGGGTGACGTTCGGAGGGATCTCTGGGACCAGCCTGTCCAGCAGTGGTAGCGCGTGGTCGGTGGTCACTCCGGCCGGGTGCGGCCAGGCCCCGGTCGTGGTCTCCTACGGTTTCAGGTCTGCCACAGAAGAGAGCACCAGCGCTGGTGTCTTCGCACACGGCCAACCGCCCGCGATCACGAGCCAGCCGACGTCGGGCCAGATCCTTGTCGGCGAGGAGTTCACAGCCACCGTGGGCGTGTCTGGCGACCCGGTGCCGTCTGTGCATTGGCAGTCACGCGTGGGGGAAGGGAGTTGGGCGGATGTCCCCGGGGCGAACGCTCTGACGTTGACGACCTGGCCCACGGTGTCGACCGAGTACCGCGCGGTGGCCACCAACTGTTGGTCGTACTTGAATGCGTCAGCGTTCACCGCATACTCGACTGTCGCGTCGGTAACCGTCCCAACACCCTCTCCAACCCCGACAACCCCTTGTCCTAGACCCACTCGATCGAAGCACTCCCCGTCACCCTCCTCGTCCAGTCCATCTCCCTCGTCATCGTCACCCGCCCCATCGTCACCCGCCTCCTCGTCGCCCTCTCCATCGACCGGGCCGTCGCTTCCGGGCCCAGCAGTCTCCCCGTCGCTTCCCCCCAACGCTGGGAAGGTCTCGGCGGTGGCCATGGCAATGAAGAAGGTGACGATGAAGAAGAACACGACCCTCAAGGCCGTCGCCATGGCCTACCCCGCCGGTGTCAAGACGAAGCTGTCGTGGTCTTCAAGCAAACCAAAGGTTGCCAAGGTCAGCGCAGCGGGGAAGATCCGAGCCATCAAGCCTGGCCGCGCGGTGATCACGGCAAGAGCGGAGAACGGGACGGTGGCACGGCTGAAGGTCACCGTGATCTCCCAGGCGGTCAAGGCCGCGAAGGTCAAGGTCACACTGAAGGGCACCGGGATCAAACCGTCCAAGTCCGGCAAGATCACTGTCAAGACGGGCACGTCTACTAGGTTGACCGTGCAGCCAACCCCATCGCGGGCGACTCTCAAGAAGATGCCGACCTATCTGTCCTCGAAGCCCAAGGTCGCATCCGTAGACAAGACCGGATTGGTCACCGCCAAGAAGAAGGGTCAAGCCAAGATCACCGTCACCCTAGCCGGAAAGAAAACCACGGTCCGCCTCAACATCAGATAAGGCAAACCCGCAGACGACACAAGGGGACAACGCAGGGTATCGGCCGCGCCGATTCGAAACATGGTGAAGTCCGCTGCGGCTCCCTAGGTGCGTGAGTAGCTGTTCGGATACCACAAACCGCGAGCGTCCGTGGGGCCCAGTGCGCCACGCCAAAACCCCACCACTCAAAGGGACACGGCCGGCATGCCGACCTGCAGCCGACATGCCCGCCCGGAAATGGGAGATGGCGCGTACCTTCCTGCTTGCCTTACTTGACGACGCGGACCCTTACCTTGGCGGTCTGTCCGCTCGCAGCCCGCACAGTGACGGTTGTAACGCCGGCGCGCGCGGCAACCGCCTCCATTGGCGTGAGTTCCGCCTTTGCTGGATTCGCGTAAACAGCACGTGCGTCGGCCAGCGACTTGGCGAACGGTGCGAAGGAAGCACTGGTGTAGTCCGCCTGGCGAGCCTCAAACTTCTCCGCGACAGCTATCGCCTGGGCAAGCACGGCCAATTCGTATGCCGACGGGGTGTACGGCTCGCGCACCTCGACCGCACATTGCGCTGTTTTCGCATTGCCCGCAGGGTCCATAGCCGTAAAGGCCAAAGCGTATGTGCCCGGAGCGGTGATGTCGGTGACTGAGCCCGGGAGACCGTCACCACCGCCTCACGGCCCCAGCAGCGCGAGGGGGACGATGGCGACCCCATCGGCGCGGCGGTAGGCTCGCTCTCCAGTCGTGAGGACCACGCGATCTACGAGATCGGACCCCATGGCTTGGGCGAGCCAGTGGAGGTGGCGCACGTCGCCATCGTCCGGGGCTGCCGTCAGTTTGACCTCGAAGGCGAGGGCACGACCATCGGGACCATGGACGAGCAGGTCAACCTCGTGATCGCCCCTCGCGGTGCGCAGATGCGAGACCGTGAGCCCGAGGGCTTGGGCGTAGACACGCAGGCTCAGGGTGGCGAGTGACTCGAAGAGAGTCCCCAAGAGCGGCCCGTCACGCAGGGCACGGTACTCCGCGGCCGCCGTCGCATCGAGAAGACTGGCTTTGGTGACTCCGAGGGCGGTGGCGGCAAGCGCCGGATCGGCAAGCTGGTGCTTGGGCATCTTCCCCGCCTCGGCCAGGCGGTTACGGCTGATGGTGAACGCAGGCACATCGTCGAGGAGCCACAGGCTCGTCAAGACGTCGCGGTAGGCGTCGAAGGTGGCGCGTGATGCTCGTTCATCCGAGGGAATTGCGTCGGCTATTGCGGAGTAGCTGGCCGTCGTTGATGTCGCGGCTGCGTAGGCCCTGAGCCACTGCGCGAGCGAACTGGGTCGCCTTGGGACGAACCCCAGCTCAGGAACATCGTGCTCGAGCGCGTTGTCGAGATAGGAGGCGATCAGGCGGGGCCGCGAACGCGCGGCACCGAATCGAATGGCTGGGAACCCCGAGCTCAGAATCTCATCCACGTAGTCGGTGACCCCCACGCTCGTCGTGCCGACGATGGCGGCACTTGCGTTCCACAGTCCCGCCAGACTCACGGTCGCCTCGCCAGGCCGACGTTCCGCCATGCTGAGAGGACGCATCCTCAGGCGCGCGACCCTCCCGGCGCCCGAGTGCACGCGGACTCCTCTCGGATTGGCGCTTCCGGTGAGCAGGAACCTCCCAGGCGAAGGGTCAGCGTCCACGGCTCGCCGCATCGCCTCCCAGGTGCCGGGGTCGAACTGCCATTCGTCGATGAGAAGAGGGGACTGAGCCTCCGCCAACGTTGCCGCGCGGCGCGCCATCACGATGGCGCGTTGATCGGTGTCGGAGAGATCAATGACGCTAGCAGCCACACGACGCGCCGATACCGTCTTGCCGATCGCCTTCGGACCAACCACGAGCACGGCCGGAACATCGGCGACGAGGTCAGCGATCTCTTGGTCGACGATCCTCGGAATGTAGTCCACCGGGCACCTCCTGCGAGTTTACCGATCTACTATACAGCCACGGGCTCCTCAACTATGCATGTACGGGCACTCGGACTATGCACACACGGGCTCACGGTCTGTAGCGAGCCCGGCGAGAAACGTCAGGGGAGAGTCCACAGCACCTCGGCTGGGCAGGTGTGCCGTGGCACCTCGCGTCTGCCACGTGGGCCGTCTAGGAACGCAAGCAGGTGGGTCAAAAGGATTGCCGTGGGTGGTTTCGGGGCAAGCCCCTGCGCAGGCCAGAGTCTTAGACCAGGGAGCGGAGGCGGCGGGATTTGAACCCGCGAGGGGATTCTACCTCCCCAACCCGCTTAGCAGGCGGGCGCCATAGGCCACTAGGCGACGCCTCCCCTTGCATCTCTGCTGGTCAGCGGGGTACCCGCTGATCGGCAGGGAGCAAGCGCGCCTGAAGGGATTCGAACCCCCAACCTTCTGATCCGTAGTCAGATGCTCTATCCGTTGAGCTACAGGCGCTGGTCTGGCAAGCCCAGAAAGTGTATCAGGGCTCGCTGACCTGCCCTGGAGCGGGCGAGTCAATGACCTCCCCGGGAGATCCTCCCCCGAGAGCTTCCAAGGTAACGGCGCTCGGGAGGTCGGGATGGGCGGTGCGCACCGTGGTCGTTAGCGCCTTGACCTCGGCGGCTGAGGCGAGGCGAGCCTTGGCTGTGGCATCAAGCGCCTCGGGTTCATCGCCGGTGGCGGCACCGCCCGAAGCCTGAGCTGCCGCGACGGCATTGCGGAGTCGCGCGGAGTCCCTCATGAGGGTTGCGATCTCACGTCCCAGCTTGTCGGCCTTCTTGGCCGCCTTCCTCGCCTGGGACTTCGCCGCCTTCTTCTCGGCACCGGACAGGTGATCCGTGGGGGCCTCGGCCAACGCCTGGAGTTCGAGGCGCTCTCGTTCGAGCTGGTCAGCCCACATGTCGATGCGCGACTTGAGCCTGCCGGCTGCCGCGATCGACTCGTCGAAAACGCGAGTGGCTTCCGCCAGGTTCGCTCGCGCATCCTCCAGCTTCCTGACCGACATTGCCCGGGTCGAGGAGTTGACAGCAGCCGCCAGGTTAGACATCACCGGGTTCACAAGGGCGAGCTGATCCTCATCTTGCAGCTGAGCCGCAGCCGCCCCGACCACCGACCGAGGAACAGCCACCGGATTGTCATCGATCTCCGCGAACAGCGCCTCTGCAACGCCCAACGCTTCATCGAGAGCCAGGACCGCCTCATCCGAGTCGCCCAAGACCGTGCCGACCTCTTCTCGCAGAACCTCAGCCTCGCCGATCCTCGGCTTGAGCTCCGTCGCGGCTTTCCTCAGGGCGGCGTCTGCAGCCTGGGCTTCAGCGACGGCATTGACGATCGCCAGGTGCTGTTCGCGGTTTTGTCGCTCGACGGTTTGCCAGGTCACGAGCCCGGCGACGGCAACGACGACCAGCATGAGCAGGCCAATGACGCTCGCGCGCCTGATCCGCTGCCGACGGGCCCTTGCCCACGCGGGGGGCGAGCCGGGCGACGCCGCTCTCACCGACGCCTCCCGTGCTCACGCGTCGACACCAAGTCGCAACCTCCCAGCGGAGAGCGTGGGATTCGAACCCACGGATGCGGGCATCCCGCATCAACGGTTTTCAAGACCGTCCCGATCGGCCACTCCGGCAGCTCTCCAGGTCTCCTTGCCAGCGCGCGCGGTGTTCCGCCATCGTCCCCTGCTACGACGCGTACCATAGGTCAGCTCGCCCCGGCGTGACGACGTCGAGCCCGTGGAGCCGCGCGGCCCCGGCAATGTCGGCATCATAGGTCACGATGACGGAGATCTCCTCGTCGGCCGCCGCGATCCCCACGTGGAGGGCGGCATAGGGGCTGAGCGCCGCGACCGCGAACGAGCCGATTTCCAACGCCCGCCCTGTGATTGCGCAGTCCCGCACCCCGGCGAGGGCATCAGCGATCTGGATGCGTCGCGCATGGTCAGCGAACGCCATCTGCTCAGCGACCTCCCAGCGCGCGAGCGCTGACGTCGCCAGCTCGGGCTTGCTTGCCGCAATCCAGTCCCGCAGCGTCCCCGTCTCAGGATGCTGCTCGACCAGCCGCTGATAGACCGTCCCGTCCAGGTAGTACCGCACCCTCAGGATGCTATCCCACCCCGCCACGCCCTCCCACCCACCTCGCCGCAACAACGAACGATGACGTCCCTCGCCTCCCCGCGCTTCCCTCCCCACCCCTCCCACGCAACGAGAAAGTGGAAACCCGACAACTAGCAGCGATGACAGCGGTCCAAGTTGTCAGGTTTCCAC
>WQYN01000073.1 GCA_009781225.1 Micrococcales bacterium
GCTCCAGGTCACCTTCCCAGTGGGGTAGACCAGGGCTTTTGCTCTCATCGTCGTCTTGACCTTCATTGTCGCCTTTGCCAGCGGCATCGCCACGCCTGCGACCTTGACCTGGTTTGGCTGGTTCGGCGGGCTCGGCGAGCTGGGCAATCCCGGCGTTGAGACAGAACTCGAAGGACCGGGTCTTGCGGACGATGGCGGCCCTGACGTCTGTGTTGACCCTCCCGTCGGCGTTGGCGGAGGCGTCGACGGCCCCGCCTCGACAGTCTGTGTCGCCATCAGCATCACTTCAACCTCACCGGCGCTGACCTTGACATAGTCGCCCCGAGCGGAGCCGGTCGTGTTCGCGGTGGCGAGAACCGTCATCGTCCCTCCGCTGATTCCCGACGGGGGCGTGATGGTGAGCCAGGAGCCCAGGGTCGCGGCGGACCAGGTTGGCTGGTTGGTCCACACCGTCACCGAGCCCGTGCCGGCAGCGGGGCCGAAGTGCAGCGATGGCTCGGAGACGACGATGTCGGGGCGGGAACCGAACTGGCGGACCTCGAGGGTCTTGGTCTCCCCGGCAGCGGTGATGGTCACAAGACCCAGGCGCGGCTCCACACCCGCATGGGCTGTCGCCGCCACCGTCATCGGCGTGGACCCAGAGGCCCCTGAGGCGGGCGAGAGGCTGATCCATTCCACGTCTGCCGAGGCTGACCAGGTGGGGTGGGAGGTCTCGACGGAAACCTCTGCGGACTCGCCAGCGCTGGCTGGGGCGAGAACGGTTCGGGAAACCCACAGGAAACCCCCCATGCCGGCCTGCGTGACCTCCAGGGTCGCGCGCGCTGTGCCAGCGGTGACCGTCAGCGTCGCGCTCCGGGGCGTGATCGAGACGTTCTCTTCGACAAAGACCCACAGGACGTCCTCGTTGCCGCCCGAGGGCGTGGTGGTGCTCAGCCACGGCTGGCTGGAGCTCGCAGCCCAGGTCAGGCCGCTGGTCTGGACATTCATGACGGCACTGGAGGCCAACGCGCTCGTCCGCCACGCCGTCTGCGAGAGCACGACCGCGTCACCTGTCCCAAACTGGCGCACGGTGTACCGCGCGGTCACCCCACCGGCGGTGAGCGTGACCGCGCCCTCGCGCGCGCCGGGAGAGGTGTTGGCTTCGGCGTTGATGTAGAGGCCCGCGCCCGTGGTGCCGATGCTCGGCGACGGTGTCAGCCACGGCACGTCAGCCACCGCTGTCCACACCAGCTGGTTCGTCGTGACCCACGTCAGCACGGAGGACTCTCGGGCTTGGAACCACACCGAATTGCCATGCGTAGCGACGCTCGCGCTCGCGTCAGCCTGCGTCACGTTGATAGCGGCCGACGCCTCGCCGGCTCGCACCGTGATTGTCCCGTGGCGCGGCGCCGGACCCGGGTTCTGTGTAACGGCAATGGTCAGAGCGTTACGTTCCAAGGCGGGGACGGCAAGGAGCCAAGGCTGGTCGGAATCCGCCGTCCACGTGGGCTGGTTGGTGGTGACGTTCACACCTGCGCTGTCAGCCCCGGCCCCCGGCATCCACCACGTTCGCGAGAGCGCCACCTTCGCCTGGGTCGCTCCCTGGGAGACCACCAAGGCCGCGGACGCCAGCCCCGCGGTCACGGTGACTGTCCCGGTTCGCGATACGCCGCCTGGGTTCGGGGCCACTGACACCGTCATCGTGCTCCCGGTTACGCCTATGACGGGCTGGACCGTCAGCCAGTCTCGGTTCGAGGCCGCGTTCCACTCCCAGTAGTTGGTCAGGGCTGTGACCTGGATCGATTCCGCGTCGGCGCTAGGGGCCCACGCTGTCTGCGAGAGCCACATGTTCGCATCCTCGTCTGCAGCTGGGGAGACGAGCTGTGTGCGCGGAATAGTAACAGAGGCGTGAGTGCCGTCGCGCGTGCCCGTGGCCGGCAGAGAACCGCCGATCATCAGCGAGAACGCAGCGGCAGACACGGTAAGGAGGAAGCGATGGTCGCGGGCAGTGCTCGCCATTGGGTGTTGTCCGTTCCCGAGAGAACCTGGCTTGTTGGCAGCGCTCCCAGGGCGCTGGGCAAAGCGCGCCGACCAGTGGCCTCCACCGGTGGGGGCCACCATCGAGCCTACCCGACCCCCCGGGGCCCTCACCGACTGGCTGGTCGGTGCACCGGATGTCAGGGCCCCAAGAGAGCCAAGGGGACTATGGCGATGCCGTCGCGTCGCCGGTATGCGTCCGACCCAGCATTGACGACGAGCGCATCGACGAGATCGTCGCCGATCCTTTGACGCAGCCAGTGCAGGTGCCTGACGTCTTGATCATCCACGTGGTCAGCCAGTTTCACCTCGATGGCCAATACGCGTCCGTCGGGGCGAGCCACGATGAGGTCAACCTCGTGCAGCCCTCTCTGGTCCCGCAAGTGGCGCACCCGAGCCTCAGCCGCCTCCGCGTAGCTCACCACACTGAGGGCTGCGAGATGCTCAAAAAGTCTTCCGAGGATCGCCCCCTCTCCAAGCTGCCGACTCCCTTGGTCGCCGCGGAGAAGCGCAGACGCATCGAGCCCCAGCAGGCGAGCGGACAAAGCCGGATCGGCGAGCATGTGCTTTGGTGCCTGGCCAAGTCGGTCGAGGTGGTTGCGGCCCGGAGCCCATGCTGGAATCGGGTCGAGCAACCATAAGCTCGCCAGAGCGTCGCGATAGGTCATCGTCGTCGCCTTGGCGGGCTTGTCCGACTGGCCCGGTGTCGCCGCATCAAGGATCTTTGAGTACGCCGTGGTGGTCGCCGTCGCGGCCGCGTAGGCGGACATCCAATCATGCAGAATCGCCGGCTTGCGCACCTGGAAACCCTGGTCCAGGAACTCGCGCTGGACAACGTTGTCGATGTATCCGTCAAGCTCGGCACGACGAACTACGGCAGGCAGGGATCGGATGCGAGGGAAGCCGGAGCCTGTGATCTCTTCCACGTAGTCTGCGAGTCTTATCCTCGTGCGACCAGCGACCTCGTTGTTGCCGTTCAGCAAGGCACCCAGGGATACCGTGGGAGTCTCGACATCACGTTCGGCGAGAGACAAGGGTCGCATTCGCACCGGTACGATCCGACCCGCGCCCGAGTGAACAACCGCACCGCGCGGGGCCGCACTCCCTGCCAAGATGAAGTGCCCCGGAGGAGATCCGGCATCGACAGCCCGCTTCACCGCATCCCACACCTCAGGGAGTCGCTGCCATTCGTCAATGAGGACTGGACCAGGCAGCGACGTCAGCACGTTCTCCTCCAGCGCGATGATCTGGCGCTGGGGAGCCTTGCTTAGGTCCACCACGGAAGCCGCCCGGCGTTGTGCCGTCGCCGTCTTGCCGACAGCCTTGGGGCCAAAGATGGCTAGCGCGCGAAGGTGCGGCTGGAGGTCATCAAGCCTGTCATCGAGGATGCGTCGACGGTAGTCCATAGGCATATCTTACCATTCGCACAGTCGCTACACTACCATTCGCACAGTCTCTACGCTACCGTTCGCACAGTCTCTACGCTACCGTTCGTCCCGTCGGCAACCAGGGATTGATTAGCGTTAGCCCCATGCCGTCAAAGTCCTTGACGTTGCGCGTTGCCAGGGCAGTGTCCCGAGTGAGACACATGGCGGCGATCATCGCGTCCTCCCTGGCCAGGGGGCGCCCGTGGGCGCGCCTTCGGGCGATCAGTTCCCCGTAGCGCTGGCCAGCCGGCGCGTCGAAGCTGACGACACGATGGCGGTGCGACGCGAAGATGTCGCCGAGGAGGCGTCGGAGTTCGGTCTTTCTGCGACCATCAGGCAGCAATTCGAGTCCGAGACTCAACTCGCCCACCGTGATGGCCGTGATGGTGACCTCGGCGGCATGCTCGGCCAGCCAGCTCATGACCTGCTCGTTCGGCGTGGGCTTCAGCGTCTCTGATATGACGTTGGTGTCGAGGACGATCACGGGTGACCGTCCGCCAGGTCAAGAACGCGGGGCGCGGATCGCTCGGGAATTGCCAGGTCGAGGCCTCCGTGGTCGTGTCGGAACTGCTCTGCTGCTCGCAGCAGGGCGTCGCCCAGGGAGACTTCGTCGTAGAGCCGTGACAAGGTCTCCCGAATCTCGGCTTCCATCGAACGTCCATTGCTGGCGGCGCGGACTTGGATGCGGTGCCGCGTTTCGTCATCGACCCCACGGATTGTCAGAGTAGCCATCAAACCTCCTTGCTGCTAGCAATGCTAGCACATGGTGGGCGACACCTGCGGGCGAGCCCCGTCGCCTCGTCCCAGCAAGCTATTGGCCTGGTGTGTCTCTCGTCCGACAGCGAACAAAGTGGCGCAGGTGGGGGCTAGGGTGGCATCGTTACTGTTTGACCGATCGTGGAGCGGACTCCACGAGACCCTCCCCAAGAAGGACCCTGTCATGCTGACACGAAAAGCCCTCGTCCTCGCCGTTGGAGCTGCCCTGGTGGGCGGCACGATGACGGCCCTCCCCGCTCCGGCGGCGCCCCCCTCAGCCCCTGAGGTTCTCTCGCGCATGTGCTTTATCACGCCCACAACGACCTCAGGCGCCCAATACGTTTCGTCCCGCGAGTACTCGGTCCCGAAGGGCAAGAAGGTCTCCTTCTCCTTCAAGGTGACCAAGGGCTGCGGCGGCACCGTCTCCGTGCTCCTGGGCAAGAAGGTGGTCCAGACCGCCAAGTTCAAGAAGAACAAGGCAAAGCTCACGATTCCCGCATCCAAGCTCAAGAAGGCCAAGCGCTACTCGGTGACGTTCCGCGCCTCCAACACAACCAGCAAGCTGGAGTACACGCTATGGGCCACCGACGGCACCATGTCCGCCTCTCCGAGCCCCCTGACGATGTACGAGAACAACGATGCCCTCCTCAAGACCAACGTCAAGTGGATTGGACCGCTGTCCTCCCCGAGGCTCACGTTCGGCGACGGCTGGCGTCCCACGGTCAAGAAGGTCTATTTCCAGAGCACGATGATGTCCGGCGTCGCCTCCGGCAAAGGCACCACGGTCGACACCTGGCTTCGGTCTCGGCCGAGCCAAAGCGTGTTGGCACAGGGACAGCACACCGTGATGATCGACTTCACTCACGGCTACGGCCAAGCCAACCCCACACTCAAGCTTGACGTTCCCGTGACCGTCCTCAGCAACGTACTCGCGGGACCCACGATGCCAGCCCCCGGAAAGTGGGTCTGGCCAGGCGGAGAAACCCCGTCCCTGTGCTCCGTGACGGTGACGGGAGCCCCGCCGCGCCCCTCGTATGGCGAGTCCTTCCGCGGCTCGGTTGCGACGGTCACCGGCGTGGACATCCTTCCGACGGACACCAGCATCGAGTTCAAGTACTGCGGCGGAGGCCCCCAGAAGATCGGCTAACCGAAACCCCCTTCTGTCCCTTCTTTTCCAACGTGGGGGCTCCAGCTTGGCCACAGAATCGGCCAGCCGGAGCCCCCTTTTGCGCTAGGTCCAGAAGCGGTCGATGGGCAGGACATGGATTCGATCGTCGGCTAGGTAACCGGCCCTGCCGGTGTAGAAGGCGATTCCGGCCATGAAAGACGCACCGAGTCGGTCGCGCAGCGCCACCAGCCCTGACAGTTGGTCACCCCTCATGCTGTCGCCAGCCTTGACCTCAATGGCCACAACCGCCCCGTCGTACCGTTCGAGCACGAGGTCCACTTCGACCGCGTCGCGAGTGCGCCAGTAGCCTGCGACCACCGGCGCATCCAGCCATGTCGCCTGCCGAATGGCGTCCTGGACGACGAACGACTCAAGCAAGTTGCCAAACTCCGTCATCGCCGCTGGGTCTAAGCGCTCCAGTTTCGCGGAACTCAACCGGAGCAGGTAGGACCCGATCCCCGAATCGACAACGTGCACCTTCGGCTTCTCAATACTTCGGGGCAGGACAGTAACGCCCCACGCACCAAGCCGCTGGATCAGAAAGAGCGACTCCAGGAGCTCGACATACGCGGATGTGGTGTCCCAGGGTGCTCCCACGTCTTGCGCCACTTTGTTGACGTTGAGCACGCTGCCAGTCTGTCCGGCAACGCGGGCGAGGATGCCGAAGAGATCCGTCGTTCGCCCGATGCGCCTGAGCTCGCCAGCGTCGCGCGAGATGGACTGGCGGACCTGCGCCTCAAACCAGCGATAGCGGTCAGCCTCCGATGGTTGGACCAAGGCGAGGGGCATGCCGCCCCGCATCACCCGCTCTACATAGCCACTCCGCGTGGTCCGGGACAGATCCACGGTGTGGGGAATGTCTCCTTCGAACGCCTGAGCGATGAGGTAGTTGTCAGCACCGTCGATCTCCGTCTGAGCAAACGGGAGAATGGGGAGACGCTGGAGCCGACCCGTGAGGGCTTGCGTCCCGGGCGGCAGGGAGTCGTAGCTGGCCGAGCCAGCAAGAACAACCATTCCAGGACGGGTCTCGAGATTGAGTCTGGCCTTGATCGCGTCCAAGACCGCCGGCGCGCGCTGGTACTCGTCAATGAGAACCGGGATGGTTCCGCTCGCCACTGCTGTGGGACTGGTCACGGCCAGCCGACGGTAGTCGTCCTGATCGAGATCGATCACAGGAGCGTCAACACTCCGCGCGAACTCTGCCAGCAGCGTCGACTTGCCAACCCCCCGGGGACCCTCGAGGAGCAGCACGGGAGTCGTGCCCAACCGGCGGAGAACAACGGGCGCTATCCGTCGTGCAATCGTCGTGCTCACCACCCCATCCTAGCCCAAACTGGAATCTAGCCGAGACCCAAACTGGGATCTAGCCGAGACCCAAACTGGGATCTAGCCGCCGCCCAAACTGGAATCCTGCCGCAGTCGCCCACCCCGCCGCGACGCGCCAGAGTGTTGAGATGTTAGATAGATCCGTGTTGAGATGTTAGGTAGGGCCGTGTTGAGACGTCGATCTAGACCGAAGCACGGCTGCCAAGACACCCGAGGGTGCATCACCATTCAGCGCCAGGGTGATACACTCCTGGCGTGCCGACAACCTATCCCCGCGTGCTCATCACCCGGACCCCCGAGGTCGAGCAGATTCTCGCAGCAGGCCAGGCCAGGTGGCCCGGACGCCCCGCGAGCGCCACTCTCGTCGCCCTCGCGAGCGAGGCGACCGCGGCGCGCCCGCGCAGCAGCTTCCTCCTGAGCTTCGAGTCGCCCGGGCCGTTGACCGACGAGATCATTCAGGCAGCGCTCAATGACGACTGACTTGCCCGACGTCAACGTTCTAGCAGCCCTTCACATCCACGGTCACCCGCACCAAGCCGTCGCTAGGGCATGGTTTGACCAGGCAGACGGCATCGCCACCACTCCCATTACCCAGGCTGGCCTACTCCGCATGTTGCTCAACCCAACGATCAACGCCTACCCAAACCCTGCCGCTGCGAGGCGAGCGGTCTCCGCCCTGTTGGCAACCCCCGGAGTCACCTTCTGGCCCGACGACACACGCAACGTGGCCGACACCCCCTTCATCTACGCCCTGACCGGACACGGCCAGGTCACCGACCTCCACCTCCTAGCCGTCGCCGCGTCACACGGTGCCCGACTAGTCACGCTCGACCACCGAATCAACGCAGCCCTACGCCCCAAAGACCGCAAACACCTTCACGTCCTGAGCTGAAGCTCAGTGGAGTCCTCGTCGTGAAGAGGAGGACAAGAGCCGAGAATCGACGCCCACCGGTGGGTGTATAGTGTGTGTATGCCGAGACTCCAGGTTTACTTGCCTGAGGACATCCACGCCCAGCTCAAGGCGCGCGGCTTTTCGCCATCCGAACTGCTGCGCAATGCGGTCACGGCCGAGGTGCACCGCCATGAACTGATCGAGCAAGCCGAGACCTACCTGGCCGAACTGATCGCCGAGGTCGGAGAGCCGACAGCGGCAGATCGGGCTCATGCAGCATCGATTGCGGAGGCAGCAACTGGCACGCCGGCGATGGCCAAGGTGGGCTAGTGCTGGTCCTGGACTCCGGAGGGCTCAGTTGGCTCGCCACACGAGACCGCGCTGCCGCCGCGCTCATCACCGAGTTGCTCGAACGCGACTTGTGGCCGCCACTGGTCCCCTCAATGGTGCTCGTCGAATCCCTGACCGGCTCGCCCACCCGGGACGCCAACACCAACCGGTTCCTGAAGACCTGCCTCATCGAGCCGAACGTCACGACCACGACTGCCCGCCGCGCCGCCGACCTGCGAACCAACGCCCGCCGCGGCTCCGCAGTAGACGCCCTAGTCGTGGCGTTGGCTGAGCCCGGCCACACAGTCCTGACCGCCGACCCCCAAGACCTACGCGCCCTCGCCGCATCCGCCCACAACGTAACCATCCAAGAAGTCTGAGGCCAACACTCCCGCTTCGGCGACCGCTTCGAGGTGGGCTTCGATGCGGTGGACGATGGTTGGAACGTCGCGGATCAGGGTCCGTCGAACGATGACGGCGTCGACCAGCACGTACCCGTGGGCGATGCGATTCCGCATACCCCACATGAGCGGCCAGTCGGCAGCAAACAGCTGCTCACGCAGGTCAGGATCGAGGTTGGCAAGGGCTTCGATGCCCGCAGACAGGCGCATGCACACAGCGTCGATCACGACCTGGTCGTTGAGGTCACGCTGGGCGTGGGCCTGAGCAGTTCGAAGGTGACTCAGTGCGTCGTGCAGCACCTCAGGCGATCGGCGACCCATCAGACGTTGATCGCCTCCTCGAGGATGCGGCTCCGGAACTCGGGGCGTAGCGCACTGTCTGGGAGTAGGTCGACTGCGGCGTTGACCAGCTTGCTGATCTTCCGTTCCAGAGCGCCGAGTTCGATGAGGCTCAGGGGGGTCCTCATCGTGAAGAGGAGGTCAATGTCGGAGCCGTCATGGTCCTGGCCGGTGGCTACGGAGCCGAAGACCCGCAGATTCGCTCCCCCCTCCTGGGCCACCAGCTTCCGGATCTGACCAGCATGCTTGCGCAGTCGGCGGCCCAGCGGCGAAGTGCCGTGGAAACGCAGCAGCCTGGAGACCTCCGGCTGGCTGCGCCCGATCTGACGCGCGATCTGCGCCTGCGTCATTCCCGCAGCGGCTGCCTTCCGCACCGCCTTAGCCAACTCCGCGCGCGCCTGCGCCACCGCACTGTCCGCGCGGCGGGCAGTCTCAGCAAGATCTGGCGTCATGCACCGACTATAGCATCTGCTATAGGCGCGGCCATCCATGGAATCGAGAGTCAACACTCCCGCCCGGCCCAGCAACGCTAGGGTGAGGCGTGGCCAAGTACGAGCGCAGGATTCGCGGTGACTTCGCGGGGCTGTTGGCGCGCCTCGACAAGGAGATCGTCGGCGGCAGTGTGTCGGCGCATTTGGAGGACAGGAGTGACTACGAGAGCGCAGGGGTGCGCTGTTCCGTCCGGGTGTACGAGCGCTACAGCGTGGTGGGCGGCAACCGCCTGAGCCTGTCGGTCACAGTTGTGGGTCACGACAACGATCTCTTTGTGTCAGCCATCGCCTCCGGCGGCAGTCAAGCCATGTTCTTCAAGATCAACACCTGGGGCGAAGGGACCTTCCTTCGCCACGTCATCCGGATTCTCGACGACTACCCAGGCTGACAGTAGGTCGCCCCGAACAAGCCGTCCTCCCCCACCGCGGGTGACAGCGTGCCGTCGCGCCACTTGGTGGTGTTCAATGGGTGGAATGACGCCTTGTTCGCCAGCCCAGCCCACGTGTGTCGAGGTCGGGCCTGGCCCGCTCGCCCGCGACGACGTGGTCGCCATCGCCCGTAGCGGAGCCAGAGTCGCGCTGACGGACAGCGCTCTTGACGCGATCACTCGCGGGCGCGACGCCATCGAGCACCTTGCGACGGTGGATGGCGGCGTCTACGGCGTCTCGACTGGCTTCGGCGCCCTGGCCACGCGGTCCATCCCCGCTGAGCTGCGCACTCAGCTCCAGCGCTCCCTCATCCGCTCGCATGCGGCCGGCACCGGCCCCCGCGTCGAGGACGAGGTGGTCCGCGCGCTCATGGCGCTTCGCCTGTCGACGATGGCGACCGGGCACTGCGGCGTCCGGCCCACCACTGCGCAGGCGTACGCGGCGCTGCTCAACTCCGGGCTCGTCCCGCTGGTCCCGGAGCATGGCTCGCTCGGCTGCTCGGGAGATCTCGCGCCGCTGGCCCATTGCGCGCTCGCTGTCATGGGTGAGGGTTTTGTCGTGGACGATGGCGTCACGCGCCCCACCGAGAAAGCGCTGGCTTCCCGAGGCCTCACCCCGGTCGTCTTCGCCGAGAAGGAGGGTCTGGCCCTCATCAACGGCACCGAGGGGATGCTCGGCATGCTCATCCTTGCGCTGGCTGACCTCGCAGTCCTCGCCGACACCGCCGACCTGGCCGCCGCGATGAGCGTTGAGGGGCAACTCGGCACCTCCCGTGTATTCGCCGACGACCTCATGGCGCTGCGACCACACCCGGGACAGGCCACCTCGGCCGCGAACCTGAGAGTCTTCCTCGCTGACTCCGCCATAGTCGCGAGCCACCGCGTCGGAGACGGGGTCGTCCAAGACGCCTACTCCCTGCGCTGCTCACCGCAGGTGCACGGAGCATTGCGCGACATCACCGCCTACGCCGAAGCTGTCGCCGACCGCGAACTCGCCTCGGCGATCGACAACCCCTCGGTCATGGACGACGGGCGTGTCGAATCCCATGGCAACTTCCACGGCGCCCCGCTCGCGCACACCCTCGACTACCTCGCCATCGCGGTCGCCGACGTCGCCTGCCTCGCCGAGAGACGCACCGACCGCTTCATGGACGTTGCGCGCAACCGAGGACTGCCGCCTTTCCTTGCCCACGACCCCGGCGTCGACTCCGGACTCATGATCGCGCACTACACCCAAGCCTCGATCTGCGCCGAGCTCAAGCGCCTGGCCGCACCGGCGAGCGTCGACTCGATTCCGACATCGGCCATGCAAGAAGACCACGTCTCGATGGGCTGGGGCGCCGCCCGGAAACTGCGCCAGTCCGTCGATGGGCTCAGGCGCGTCCTCGCCATCGAGATCCTCACCGCCGCCCGCGCGATTGACCTGCGCGCGCCCCTCACTCCCGCCCCCGCCACAGCAGCGGCGATCGCCATCCTGAGGGAGCAAGTCCCAGGACCCGGACCCGACCACTTCCTCTCCCCCGACATCGAAGCCGCGACCGACCTCCTCGTCACCCAAGTCCTCGTCAACGCCGCTTTCCGCGCCGCAAGGGAGGGACGATGACGAACCCACCCGCCCGAGCACCTCACCAACCAACCACCACCGCCGCTCGCCGCGCAAAGGAGCCACAGTGACACACCCACCCGTCCGCGCCCCCCGCGGGACGACCCTTACCGCTCGGTCCTGGCAGACCGAGGCGCCGCTTCGCATGCTGATGAACAACCTCGACCCGGAGGTCGCAGAGCGCCCCGAGGACCTCGTTGTTTACGGAGGAACTGGCAAGGCGGCGCGATCCTGGGAGGCGTTTTCCGCCATCGTGCGCACTCTTAGGACACTGAAGGAAGACGAGACTCTCCTTGTCCAGTCGGGCAAGCCGGTGGGCGTCTTCACCACCCACGAGTGGGCGCCGCGCGTGCTCATTGCGAACTCGAATCTCGTGGGCGACTGGGCGACGTGGCCGGAGTTTCGCAGGCTCGACGCGATGGGGCTGACGATGTATGGCCAGATGACGGCCGGATCGTGGATCTACATCGGAACCCAGGGCATCTTGCAGGGCACCTTTGAGACCTTCGGGGCCGTGGCGCGCAAGGTGTTTGGCGGCAGCCTCGCGGGGACGCTGACGCTCACGGCGGGCTGCGGGGGGATGGGCGGCGCGCAGCCGCTCGCGGTCACGATGAACGGTGGGGTTGTCATTGTCGTGGAGGTGGATGAGCGGCGGCTGGCGCGTCGGCAGGAGCGCGGCTACCTTGATCGGTACACCTCCGACTTCCACGAGGCCGTCGCGTGGGCGCGGGAAGCGAGACGCGGTGCCACGCCGCTGTCGATCGGGCTGGTGGGCAACGCGGCGCAGGTGCTGCCTCAGGCGCTTGCTGCCGGGCTGGAGGTGGACATCGTTACGGACCAGACTTCGGCCCACGATCCGCTGTCCTACCTCCCGCTTGGCTACGAGGTCGACGAGTGGCGCA
>WQYN01000074.1 GCA_009781225.1 Micrococcales bacterium
ATTCCTGCGGTGATCTCGGGGGCTGGCCCGACGGTACTGATCCTCACCGCCTTTCCTCCCCAGTCGCTGACCCAGGTCATCGGCCCAGACTGGACGGTCATGACGCCAGCGGTGGCATCCCACGGAGGGACAGTGGCGCGAGTCACCCCAGCCTGAGAAGACATCGACGCGCCGACGCAACGTTTCCACGGACCTCAATTCGTGCTACTGTGCAGGTGCAGCTGTGCCTCATGCACACGTGGGATCTTCCTCATCGGGCGCTGCACCGCCACAATGTCCTCGCCAAGCGGTTCATGCCGCGCCATACCGGCGCAGGACGAGTGACCGAGCGGTCGGCGACCGGATTGCATGGCAGCAGACGAGGCGAAAGGAATCTCGTGACACCAACCACACAGGCCGCGCCGACAGGAGCACTCTCCGCGATGCGCTTGGCCGAACTTCAATCTCTCGCATCTTCGATGGGGATCAAAGGAACCTCCAAGATGCGCAAGGGCGACGTGATTGCGGCGATCGGCGCCGCGCGGGCGTCATCGCGCCCCGCCGACCCTCCCAGCCCTCCACCCGCGGCGAAGGAGCCGCCGGTCGACACCCAGCCAGCCCCCGCGAGCCAACGCCGCGTCCACCGGCGCGTCCAGGTCCCGGCTGGCCAGCCACCTGCGGACATTGCCGGGGAGAGCCCCACAGAGAGGGCAGCCCGGGCCGCTGAGGCGATCTCAGAGATCGCTCTCGACCTGCCCCCTCGCCGCTCAGGAGCAGACGATGCCGGAGTGCCTCCGATCAGCGGCGGTCAGCAGCCACGCCAAGGCCAGCAGGCCCAGCGTCGCCGCGACGACCTCGATGACGACCGGTCGGGCAACCGGCGTCGGCGAGGCCGCGACCGCTACCGCGACCGCAAGCAGCGCCGCCCCCAGAGCCCGCGTGAGGGCGGGGTCGCCAACGAGGAGGTCGAGGTCGCAGACGATGACGTGCTCGTCCCCGTTGCCGGAATCCTCGACATCCTCGACAACTATGCCTTTGTCCGGACCTCCGGGTACCTGCCCGGGCCCAACGACGTCTATGTCTCCCTCTCCCAAGTCCGCAAGGGAGGCCTTCGGGAAGGGGACGCCATCGTCGGAGCTGTGCGTCAGCCGCGGGAAGGCGAGGTCCAGCGCCAGAAGTTCAACGCGCTCGTGCGTGTCGACTCGGTCAACGGCCGCCCGCCCGAGCAGGCACAGGCAAGGCCCGAGTTTGCCAAGCTGACGCCGCTCTACCCCCATCAGCGGCTGCGCCTGGAGACCGCCTCCACGAACCTCACCACCCGGGTCATTGACCTGGTCTCGCCTATCGGCAAGGGGCAGCGCGGGCTCATTGTCTCGCCCCCCAAGGCCGGCAAGACGATGATCATGCAGGCCATCGCCAATGCGATCACCGCGAACAACCCTGAGGTTCACCTCATGGTGGTCCTCGTGGATGAGCGGCCGGAGGAGGTCACGGACTTCCAACGCAACGTCAAGGGCGAGGTCATCTCCTCGACCTTCGACCGCCCAGCCTCGGACCACACGATGGTCGCGGAACTGGCGATTGAGCGGGCCAAGCGGCTCGTCGAGTTGGGGCATGACGTCATCGTGCTCCTGGATGGGATCACGCGACTTGGGCGCGCCTACAACCTCGCGGCCCCGGCTTCCGGACGCATTCTCTCGGGTGGCGTCGATTCCTCGGCGCTGTATCCGCCCAAGAAGTTCTTCGGCGCGGCCCGCAACATCGAGGGGGGCGGCTCGCTGACGATTCTCGCGACCGCGCTCGTCGAGACGGGCTCGAAGATGGACGAGGTGATCTTCGAGGAGTTCAAGGGCACCGGCAACATGGAGCTGCGGCTCTCGCGCGGGCTGGCGGACAAGCGGATCTTCCCGGCGGTGGATGTTGACGCCTCGGGCACCCGGCGCGAGGAGTACCTCATGACGGGCGACGAACTCAAGATCTCCTGGAAGCTGCGGCGCGTCCTGGCGGCGCTCGATCAGCAGGCGGCGCTCGAGCTGGTGCTCGCCCAGCTGAAGAAGACGGCCTCGAATGCCGAGTTCCTCCTCCAGGTTCAGAAGACCACGCCCGACGCCGGGTAGAATAGCTCGGCCCTAGGCTCCGGTTCCCGGACAACCCTGCCCGACCCGGCGCGTATCAGGAAGGCACAAGGACGCATGAAGAAGAACATCCATCCCGACTATGTCGAGACCGAGGTGACCTGCACCTGCGGGAACACCTTCAAGACTCGGTCGACCGCGAAGTCCGGGAAGATCCACGCCGACCTCTGCTCGGCCTGCCACCCGTTCTTCACGGGCAAGCAGAAGATCCTCGACACCGGCGGCCGCGTCGCCCGCTTCGAGGCCCGCTACGGCAAGCGCACGGCTGACGCGAAATAGGATCTGGTGTCAGATCCCTTCGAGGCCGTCGCCGGCCTGCTGGAAGAGCATCGCCGGATCGAGGAGCAGCTCGCTGATCCTTCCATTCACGCTGAGGTAGGCCGCGCCCGCGCGTTGGGCCGCCGCTACGCCGAACTCGGTCAGATCGCCCACGCCGCCCAGGCAGCGCGATCTGCCCGAGCCGACGCTGTTGCCGCCGCTGAGCTGGCAGAGATTGATCCGACCTTCGCGGCGGAAGCCCCCGCGCTGGCCGCCTTGGCGGATGAGGCAGAGGCGACCCTCACCCAACTCCTCATCCCTCGCGACCCCGACGACGCCCGCGACGTCATTCTCGAGATCAAGGCCGGTGAGGGTGGCGAGGAATCCGCCCTCTTCGCCGCCGACCTCATGCGCATGTACGCGAAGTTCGCCGAGTCGCGAGGCTGGGCGTTCGAGGTCCTCGACACTCAAGAAACCGAGCTCGGCGGGATCAAGGACGCGGCCGTCGCCATCAAGGCCCGAGGCAACCCGTCGCCGGAAGACGGAGTCTGGGCTCACCTGAAGTATGAGGGCGGCGTCCACCGTGTCCAACGCGTCCCCGTCACCGAGTCCCAGGGGCGTATCCACACCTCAGCCGCCGGAGTCCTCGTCATGCCCGAGGCGGATGATCCCACGGAAGTCGAGATCGACCCCAACGACCTGCGCATCGACGTCTTCCGCTCCTCGGGTCCCGGCGGCCAGTCCGTCAACACGACCGACTCCGCTGTCCGCATCACCCACCTGCCGACCGGCGTCGTCGTCTCCTGCCAAAACGAGAAGTCCCAGCTCCAAAACAAGGAGCAGGCCCTGCGCATCCTCCGCGCCCGCCTCCTCGCGATGGCCGCCGAAGAGGCCGCCCAAGCCGCCTCCGATGCCCGCCGCAGCCAAGTCCGCACGGTGGACCGATCCGAGCGCATCCGCACCTACAACTTCCCCGAAAACCGCATCGCCGACCATCGCACGGGCTACAAGGCCTACAACCTCGACCGCGTCCTCGACGGCGAGCTCGGCCCCGTCCTCACCTCCGCCATCGAGGCCGACGCCGCCGCGCGCCTGAAGTCCCTGGGTTCGTGACCGCGACCCTGCTCGACGCCCTCCGCCGAGCCGAGGATGCACTGGCCGCAGCAGGCCTCCCCTCCCCCCGCTCCGACGCCGAGCTCATGGCCGCGCACGTTGCCAGCATCCCCCTCACCCTCCTGCGCGCCGCCGCCTGGCGAGGCGATACCTGGAATCACGTGATGGACGATGACGGCACTGACGTCCCAGTGGACCTAGCCGCCCGCTTTGATCACCTGGTGTCGCTGCGCTGCGGTCGGGTCCCCTTGCAGCATCTGACCGGGGTCGCAGCATTTCGAACCCTCGAGTTGGCGGTGGGTCCTGGGGTCTTCATCCCGCGTCCCGAAACTGAGATCGTGGCCCAAGCGGGGCTCGATGCCCTGGCGTCCTTGGAGCCCGCCGCCTCGCTTCTTGCGGTTGATCTGTGCACGGGTTCTGGCGCTCTCGCGGCGTCGCTCCTGGCCGAGGGACCCGCGAATCTGTGCGTTATCGCGGTTGACGCATCCCTTGACGCCCTTGCCTACGCCCGCAGGAACCTCACCTCCTCCCGGGCAGCGCTCATCTGCGCCGATGTGACCCAACCCCTGCCCCTGAACCTCGACGGCCAGGTCGACCTGGTGGTCTCCAACCCTCCTTACCTCGCTCCCCACCAGACCCCCGAGGATCCAGAAACCACCCATGATCCCCAAGCCGCGCTCTACGGAGGTGGAGCTGACGGACTCGACCTCCCGACCGCCATCGTTCATCACGCGGAGCGACTCTTGCGCGGCGGCGGAACCCTTGTCCTAGAACACGACCCTTCCCAAGCAAAACCCCTCCATAACTACGCAACCCGTCGCCCCCGGTGGCACACCGCGACAACCCTCCCCGACCTAGCCTCCCGCCCCCGGGCCCTACGGGCGCAGCGCGGGGGGACAGGGTAGGGTTCGTCGGGTAGGCGGCGTTGACGCGAAGGAGGATTGGCCGAAGTGGTGCTGTGGGACCCGTTGGCGCTGGTAGAGGCCACTGAGGCGATCCGGGCTGGGCAACTCATCGCCTTCCCGACGGACACGGTGTTCGGTGTCGCTGCGGATCCGAGCAACCCGCAGGCGGTCGCCCGGCTGTTGGAGGCCAAGGGGCGGGGGCGAGTGATGCCGCCGCCGGTGCTGATCGCGGACGTTTCCCAGCTAGAACCCCTGGTCACCGGCCTGAACTCTGTTGCCCAGGGCCTGGTTGATCGGCATTGGCCTGGGGCTCTCACCCTGGTCTTCCGCGTCCACCCCGACCTTGGGTGGGACCTCGGGGACCGGCCGGGAACCATCGCGGTGCGTCAGCCGGACCACGATCTTGCCCGAGCTTTGCTGAGGCAGACCGGTCCCCTTGCGGTCTCCTCGGCCAACCTCACGACCAAGCCGCCGGCGCTCACCGCGCAGGAGGCGAGGGAGCAGCTGGGGGCGAGTCTCGCCATCGTCCTTGAAGGGGGACAACGGCCGGGAGGCCAGGCGTCGACCGTTGTTGACGTGACGGGCGGGACGCCGATCATGCTGCGTGAAGGGGCGCTGGGGCGAGACGCGCTGCTGGGGGTGGGGGCGACGTGAAGCTTTACCTTCTTGTGGCGGCGATTTCGGCCTTGGTGACCTTTGCGGCGGTGCCGTTGATCAGGGTGTTTGCGCGCAAGATCGGGGCCATGACGCCGGTGCGGGAGCGCGACGTTCATACTCGGCCCACGCCGCGGCTCGGAGGGGTCGCGATGCTCCTTGGGGTGGCGGTCGCGATGGCGGTCGCCTCGCGGATTCCCTTTTTCCAGGGGGCGATCTTTGACCAGGGGGCGCGCGAGCCGTGGGCGGTGCTCGGGGCGGCGGGGCTTGTCTGCCTGCTGGGGGCGGCCGACGACCTGTGGGATCTCGACTGGTTGACCAAGCTGTCGGGGCAGGTGCTTGCGGCTGGGCTTCTGGCTTGGCAAGGCGTCCAGCTCGTGACCTTCCCGATCGCGGGGCTGACGATCACCTCCTCGCGGTTCTCGCTCATGATGACGGTCCTGGTCATTGTCGTCGCGATCAACGCGGTCAACTTCATCGACGGACTTGACGGGCTCGCGGCGGGGCTGGTTTGCATCGGGGCAGGGGCGTTCTTCGTCTACACCTACCTGCTCTCGGTCCAGTCCAACGCGAGGACCTACGCGAGCCTGGCAGCGCTGATCCTCGCCGCGCTCGTGGGAGTGTGCGTCGGATTCTTGCCCTACAACTTCCACCCCGCCTCGATCTTCATGGGGGATTCCGGGGCCTACCTGCTGGGATTGCTCTTCGCGGCCGCCACCATCGCGGTCACCGGCCAGATCGATCCCTGGGCCAACCCGCGCCAGGCGCTGCCCGCTTTCTTGCCGATCCTCCTGCCGGTTTTGACCCTCGCGCTTCCGCTGCTTGACGTCACCTGGTCCGCGCTGCGCCGCCTGAGCAAGGGCCTGTCTCCCTTCCACCCGGACCGCATGCACCTGCACCATCGCCTCCTCTCGCTTGGGCACACCCATCGCCGGGCTGTGCTCATCTTGTACCTGTGGACCGCGCTGATCTCCTTTTCCGGAGCAGCGCTCGTCCAGTTCTCCCTCAACTCCGTGATGGTGGGCATGGGCGCGGGCGCCGTGATCGCGGCGGTGCTCACGGTCATGCCCATTGGCAAGCGAAGGCGGCATCCTCCCCAGCCGGCGGACGATGACGGCACCACCGAGAAAGAGGTAAGTCACCATGGGTAAGACAAGCCGAGGCTCGGCGCGCCCAGCCAAGTTTGGTCTGTTGACCGGTCTGCTGCTCGGGTGGGCCTTCCTTGTTGGAACCGGGTTTTCTATCGGGGGGCAGGCCCTGAAAGGCCAGGCGGGCCTCATCTCGGGGCTCATTGGGGCGGCGGTAACGTTCCTGTTTTGCGGGTCGACCGTCATCGTCATGTGGGCGACTCGCAACAAGCCTGTGACCGTCCAGTCGATCGGCCTCGTCGCATCGTGGCTGGTCAAGATGGTCGTGCTGCTGGTCGCGCTGGGGGCACGGTACGGGGAACGGAGCTACGACAAGACGTGGCTGGGGGTCACGATCATTGTGGGTCTGGTCGGATCGCTCGCGCTCGACGCCTGGACGGTCATGCGGGCGAGGGTGACGACAGGTGATACGTAGAGCCACGGCTTCCCCGTAGCGCCGGGTTTCCCGCCGTAGACTTTCGGTTGTGACAGACCACCCCGACTGCCACCCCTTGCGAAGGACGATTCCGTGAGAAGGGTGTTGATGCTCCTCGCCGCTACGGGACTCTCCTTCGTGCTGGCGGCGTGGACAGGGGTGCGTCCCATTGATCCGGGGCTTGCCGATCCAGACCTCAGGCTCAAGGCCACAACCGGGGTGCGTGGCACTGTCGTCAACTCGGTAGGCCAGGGGGTGGGGGAGGTACCGGTCGAGCTCATCGTGTTGCTCAATGACCGGCAGAGCACGACAGGCTCCCCTGAGACGAAGGTGGCGGGGACAACCAAAACGGATCCCCGAGGATACTACGTGTTTCCCCAGGTCAAGCAGGGGCAGTACATGGTCCTCGTTGGGGGTTCTGGCTGGGTGAGCGTGTGGGCTCCCGGAGTGGCCGATGTGAGGGAGGCGACGGTCTACGAGGTGGTGAGCGGCGTTGTCGTTGACCCCATCGTGGTTCGACCCGAGGTGCCTGCCGTTCCGAACTCCGGGACGCAGATGGGTTTGGTCGTCCTTGGCTAGTGCTGGTCCGCGGGTGGGCCACGGATCGCGTAAGGTCCGCGTGCTATGCTCGCTGGCGGCTTCGACCCGACGAAATCGGCGATCCGGCCGCGTCGCTGCGTGCCAGATCGTGCCACTGAACTGCGCCAAGAACCGAGGAGTTGTGCTGTGAGATCGCTCGCGATGCTGCTGCCTCTGGCGTCATCAGAGGAGGGCGGCGGGATGGAGACTCCGTCCCTCGGTGAGCTGTTTCCTCCCCCCTTCGCCTTCGACGGGTCGAACTTCTTCGAGATGAACAGACTGTCGCTCGTTCGGATCGTCGCGACGGTCGTCATCGTCCTCCTGATGTGGGCGGGGATCCGGGCTACGCGGCTGATTCCCGGGCGTGGCGGCGGGACGTTTGAGATGCTCATGGAGTTTGTCCACAAGCAGATCGCGGTGGAGATTCTGGGCAAGGAGGCGGGGCGGCGCTACCTGCCGCTGCTGGCGACCATCTTCTTTGCTGTCCTGGGGATGAGCATCACTGGGGTTGTCCCGTTCCTCAACATTGCCTCAACCTCCCTGGTGGCGATGCCTTTGCTCTTGGCCTGCATCTCCCTGGTCGCCTTCATCATCGCCGGGATCAAGTCCCACGGTGCGGGCGGATACGTCAAGTCAGCCCTGTTCCCGGCCGGCGCCCCAAAGGCGATCTACGTCATCCTCACGCCCATCGAGTTCCTCTCGACCTTCGTGCTGCGCCCGGCAACGTTGACAATCCGTCTCATGGCCAACATGATCGCGGGACACTTCCTTCTCACCGCGTTCTTCATGATGACCAACTACCTCCTGATCTCCGGCACCTCGGCGATGAAGGGGATGTCGGTCCTTCCCTTCGCTGGCGCCCTGGTCTTCACCTGCTTCGAGATCTTCGTCGCGGCGCTGCAGGCCTACATTTTTACTTTGCTGACCTCCGTTTACATCTCCCTCGCCCGGGAGGCCCACTAGAGAAAGGACATCAGCGTGAACCATCTCGCTGAGATCACCGGCAACATCGCGACCGTCGGCTACGGCGTCGCGACCTTGAGCCCCGCCCTCGGCATCGGCCTGATCGTCTCCAAGACCCAGGAGTCCACGGCCCGCCAGCCCGAGGTCGCCGGGATCCTTCGGATCAACATGTTCATCGGCATGGCCCTGGTCGAGGCGCTCGGCCTCATCGGGCTCGTCGCCGGCTTCCTGTTCACGTGATGATCCTCGCATCGGGTGCCCCCGAGGGGGCCGGCCTGTTCATCCCACCGCTGTTCGAGGTCATCGCCTCGGTGTTGTGCTTGCTGCCCATCGCCTGGATCGTGGCCAAGAAGGCGGTTCCGATCTACCTGCGCACCCTCGACGAGCGGACGGAGAAGATCGAAGGAGGCCTGCGCCGCGCCGCCGAGGCTGAGGAACAGATCGCCGTCGAGCGTGCCCAGTGGGCCCAGGAAATCGCCGACGCCCGCGCCCAGAGCGGAAAGGCTCGTGACGAGGCTCGCGCCGAAGCTCAAGCCATCGTCGCCGAGGCCCGCGCGCAGGCATCGCAGGAGGCAGAACGTCTTCTCGCGACCGCCAAAGCCCAGATCGCCGCCGAAGCAAAGGCTGCCGAGGAGGATCTCCGCGGCCATATCGGCACGCTCGCGACCCAGCTCGCCGGGCAGATTGTCGGCGAGGCCCTCGAAGATCAGGCCTTGGCAACTCGGGTGATTGACCGCTTCCTCGACGACCTCGAGGCCTCGACGGTCCCAGCCGGTTCCGCAGGGTCCAGGAGGTAGCGAATGCGCGGTGCGTCGGGCGCCTCCCTTGCCCAGGTGGAGCGGCTTCTAGCCGACCGCTTCGCCTCTCCGACCGCTGCCGCGACCGTCTCCGCCGAGCTGTTTTCCCTGGTCGACGCCCTGGATTCCTCCCCAGCGTTGCTCCGGGTCCTCGCCAATCCCAACAACACCTCCGAGGCGAAGGCCACCCTCATTGCCCGCATCATGGCGGCGCACGATGACGGATCCGTGGCTTTCGCACAGGAGGTCGCCGCCGCCCGCTGGTCCCATGATGAGGACCTCGCCGATGCGGTCGAGATCCTCGCGATCGGGGCTCAGCTCACCGTGATAGAGGCCGAGCCCGGAGGCCTGGAAGCCTTCGAGTCGACCGTCTTCGGCTTTGACCGCCTGTGCTTGACCAACCGAGACGTCCGCCTCGCCCTAGCCGACCCCGACGCGACCCAGGCCGCTCGCGAAAAGCTGTTTGGCGCCATCGTCGGTGAATCCCTGCCGCCCGGGGGACTCGCCTTGCTCAAGAGGATGACGATGGCGGGCCGCGGGAGGTCTTTGCCGTCGGCTTTGCTGCTGCTCAGCGAGGTTTCTGCCTCCCGGCGGGGACGATTGGTCGCCACGGTCACCTCCGGGGCAGAGCTGAGCCCAGCCCAGCGCGACCGGATCACCCGGCTCCTGGAGGCGGCCTACGGGCGCGGCATCCACCTCAATGCCTCTCACGACCCCGCGGTGGTGGGAGGTCTGCGTATCCACGTCGGCGATGACGTCGTCGACGCGACTGTACTGGCCCGGCTCAGCGCGATGGAACGCGCTGTGCGGGTGTGAAGGAAGGAAGTAGAAGGACTATGGCCGATCTTGCGATCCGCCCGCAGGCGATCCGGTCTGCTCTCGACGCCTTCGTCGAGGAGTACCGCCCTGAGGCGGCTCAGGCTGAGGAGGTGGGCAGGGTCACCCTCGCGGGTGACGGCATTGCTCACGTTGAGGGCCTGCCCGGAGTCATGGCGAACGAGCTGCTGCGCTTTGCCGACGGCACCCTCGGGATCGCCCAGAACCTCGATGTGCGATCCATTGGCGTCGTGGTGCTGGGCGAGTTCGCTGGTATCGAAGAGGGCCAAGAGGTGCGCCGGACAGGAGATGTGCTGTCCGCGCCGGTAGGGGACGCCTTCCTTGGGCGGGTTGTGGACCCGTTGGGCATGCCCCTGGACGGCCTCGGCGAGATCCTGGCGGAGGGTCGTCGTGCACTGGAGCTTCAGGCGCCGTCGGTCATGCAGCGCCAATCGGTCTGCGAACCCCTTCAGACCGGGCTCAAGGCGATCGACGCGATGATCCCCATTGGCCGAGGTCAGCGCCAGCTCATCATCGGGGATCGTGGCACCGGCAAAACGGCCCTGGCGATCGACGCGATCATCAACCAGAAGGACAACTGGGAATCGGGCGACAAGAAGAAGCAGGTGCGCTGCATCTACGTCGCCATCGGCCAGAAGGGGTCGACCATCGCTGGTGTGCGCCAAGCGCTGGAAGAAGCGGGGGCGATGCAGTACACGACGATCGTCGCGGCGCCTGCCTCCGACCCGGCGGGCTTCAAGTACATCGCGCCCTACACGGGGTCCGCCATCGGCCAGCATTGGATGTACCAGGGCTGTCACGTCCTGATCGTCTTCGACGACCTGTCAAAGCAGGCGGAGGCCTACCGGGCTGTCTCCCTGCTGCTGCGCCGCCCGCCCGGCCGTGAGGCCTACCCGGGTGATGTGTTCTACCTGCACTCGCGCCTGCTCGAGCGCTGCGCCAAGCTGTCGGACGACATGGGCGCGGGGTCAATGACGGGTCTTCCGATCATCGAGACAAAGGCCAACGACGTCTCCGCCTACATCCCGACAAACGTCATCTCGATCACCGACGGCCAGTGCTTCCTCCAGTCCGACCTGTTCAACGCCAACCAGCGTCCCGCCATTGACGTCGGCATCTCGGTCTCCCGGGTGGGGGGCGCGGCGCAGGTCAAGGCGATGAAGCAGGTCGCCGGGACTTTGAAGCTTGACCTCGCGCAGTACCGGTCGCTCGAGGCGTTCGCTATGTTCGCCTCCGACCTCGATGCGGCCTCCCGGGCGCAGTTGGGACGCGGCGCGCGGCTTATGGAGTTGCTCAAGCAACCCCAGTACCGCCCCTATCCCGTCGCTCACCAGGTCGTGTCCATTTGGGCAGGGACGCGCGGCTACCTGGACAAAGTGCCTGTTGATCGCGTCCACGACTACGAGGCTCAGCTGCTTGACTACGTTGGCCGCCACACGGACGTCTTTGAGCAAATCAACACGACCGGGGTCATGAGCCCGGAGCTTGAGGAGACCATGAAGCAGGCGGTCGTCGCCTTCACCCAGGAGTTCCTAGCCGGCTCAGACATTCAGGGGGACGATGACGCCGACGGCAGTCGGGAGCTTGAGGTCGAGCAGGAGCAGATCACCATCCAGAAGCGAGGCTAAGAACGATGGCGGGCCAACAGCGGGTCTACCGCGAGCGGATCGGTTCAACCAAGGCGCTGCAGAAGATTTTCCGCGCCATGGAGTTGATCGCGACCTCGCGGATCGCTAAGGCCCGTGATGCTGCCCAGCTCGCTGCTCCCTTCATCCGGGCCTTGACCCGGGCTGTGTCTGCCGTTGCCTCCCACGTGGGGACCGAGTTTGAGCACCCACTTGTCACCGAGCGCACCGACACGAACCGAGTGTTGGTGCTGGTGATGACGGCTGACCGGGGGATGGCAGGGGCCTACAACGCCTCGGTCCTGCGTGAAGCTGACCGCCTGCGGGAACGCCTGGAGGCCGAAGGTCACACCATTGACCTGTGCTGCACGGGAAGGCGAGGGATCGGGCACTACCAGTATCGAGGGGTGCCTCTCGTCGCGACGTGGGAAGGCTGGTCTGATGCGCCAGAGCGCCCCCATTCCCGTGAGATCGCCAACACGCTGCTCCGACGTTTCCTTGCCGAAGCCGAGCCGAAAGACGGCTCTGAGCCGGGGGTTCGCGAGATCCACATCGTCTACACGCGGTTCCGGTCGATGGTGGTACAGGAACCACGGGTCATCCGGATGCTGCCCCTGGAAATCGTCGAGCAG
>WQYN01000075.1 GCA_009781225.1 Micrococcales bacterium
ATGGCCTCCGCCGTGGCCACTTCTCCTGGAAGTCGCTGGTAAACCCCGTGCCTGACGCGGACATCCTGTCCAGCCTCGGCGTCGAATAGAGCCCTGCGGGTTTGGTTTTCGTTTGAGTGCCGCGAAGCTTTCGGACACCATCAACGACAGAGCCGGCGGGCAATGGCCTTGACGTTCGTCAGGTCCCCTCGGGCGATCTCCATCACCAGGTCGTAGGCCGCATCCTCGCCTAGGGTCAGACGGTGACCGTTGATGGTCAAGAAGACAGCTGCGCAGGCAAACCCCGCACGCTTGTTGCCGTCAACCAGCGGGTGGTTTGAGACGATCGAGTGCAGCAGCGCGGCAGCCTTCTCGTGGACGGTCGGGTAGGCCTCGCGCCCGAAGACACTGGTCGCAGGACGCAGGAGTGCAGACTGCAGCAGGCCGACATCTCGCACCGAGGGGGCTCCCCCCAGCACAGCCGTGATGACTCGCAGGGCGTCGCCGAGTCTCAGGTATTGCGTGCTCACTCGCCCAGTCGCCGCAAGGTCTCGGGGTATCGGGTGAGCAGGTCCTCGATCGCCAGGTCGAGGGACACTGTCCTCTTGGCGTCGTCAAGGTAGCCCCTGACCGCTCCGAGAGCCACCTCCTGCATAGATCGCCCCTCGTCCCGGGCCTGTTCGCGCAGTCGAAAAGTGTCCTGCTCGGACAGTCGAAGAGTCATCGCCACCCCAGGATGATACCACTCGCGGTATCGCCTGGCCCGGGCCCTGAACTAGGCCTACCCTCGCCGTTGTGGTAGTATCAGTAATGATATTGCAGGATCATGCCGAGTATTGACGAAATCCTGAGGCAGATGCGAGCCACCCGAAGGGGTTCGTTTCGCCGACCTCGAGCGGGTGTGCCGAACGCACTTCGGCGAGCCACGACGTTCGGGCGGCTCGCACCAGACCTACAAGATGCCCTGGGCCGGCGACCCTCGAGTGAACATCCAGAGCTTCCATGGAGAGGCCAAGCCCTACCAGGTCAAGCAAGTGTTGGCCGCCATTAGCAGACTGAAGGAGGATGGCAGGTGAGCAGCATCGCGGAGCACTACACCTATCGGGTGCATTGGTCGCCCGAAGACGACCTCTACGTGGGGACGGTCGCTGAACTCCCGTCGCTCTCGTGGCTGGCGTCCGATCGGACGGATGCGTTCGACGGAATCCAGCGTGCAGCGTCGGAGACTGTGGCAGATCTCCTGGCCGATGGCGACCCTGTGCCGCCGGCACTCGCTGATCGAAAGTACTCGGGAAAGTTCATGGTCCGAGTGCCGCCGGAGGTGCATCGACAGCTGGTGATTGAAGCTGCGGAGCAAGACGTGTCGCTCAACCGGCTGGCTTCCTCGCGGCTGGTTCGGGCCTGACACCACTGGGCAGCCTCTCGACGCGACCGAGCACACGGCAAGCCTGCGAGCCAGGTTCGCCGCGCCTCGCCAGTGACCCTCACACTGCGGGAGCACCCAGAGGCCGGCGCTGAGTATGACTCGACGGTCGAATGGTACGAGGTTACAGACTCTTGGTCGGGTGGGGAGCCATGCTTGGGGGGGCAGATTCATGAGAGTGTGTGGCTTGGCCCGAGCGGTTTCTTAGCTTGTCGACACCGCGGCTGTCTACTCCGTCGTCATCGGGCGCCCATGTCCCTGTTGAGCGTCTGGCCTGCTGCGGAACCTATGATCTCGGTTCCGGCGTCGCCAAGTGCGGCAATGACCGCCTTGAGCTTGTTTGGCCTGGGTGAGTCTGCCGGCGCCTCATCGGTGGTCGCGTCCAGCGAGGCAATCAGGCGCTCGATGACGGCCTGGCCCGATGGCGAGGTCCCCACGGCCTCGAGGCCGTCGGCAGTCAGGCAAGCGACATCTGGTCCCACGTCCCCGCGGCCTTGGGACGGTCGCGTCTCAACGTGCTTCTTCCCGAGGCGTGCAAGGGCCCTGCTGACGTCCTCCTCGACGAACCCGGAGCGGCCTGCAATGGTCTTGGTCGTCACCGGGCCTGACTCCGCCTCGGCGAGGGCTTCGGCGGCGGCGATGAGAACGGGAAGGTCCAGGTCAAGCCAGACTTGACCTTCGTAGTGCGCATTGTCGGTCATGGTTTGAGGGTACCGGGTCGCCTCGCGCTTCCCCGCAATGAAGCGCAACGGCGCAGGGACGATGACGGACCCCGAGACCACCTCTGCGCACTCGCCAAGCTTGCGGTGCTTTGCCGGGCCGGGACCCTGTCCCACCTCATCCACGTCGCGCTGTGGTTCGGCATCGCCAACCCGGAAGACCGTCGCCAGCTCGACTCGCGTCGGCACCGATGTCGTCTGGGGCCACCGCGACGGAACAGGCTCACGAACTTCGTGCCACACTGAGTCCGTGATTCTTCGGGAGGGACGTGATGCCTAGCCTCAGCGTTTATGCGAGCGATGATGTGCTGCGGCGGCTGCGAATCGAGGCCGCGATCCGCCAGCAGAGCATGTCCCGGTTCGTCGGGCAGGTCTTGGAGGAGAGATTCCGCGGCGACGACGCCTATGCCCAGTCCATGGCGGACCTGTTCTCGCGTGGCCCGCACCTGCGGCTGGAGAAGCGTGCTGACGGGAGGACTGTTCCACCGCGTGCGGAGATCTACGACCGGCGAGTGGGCTCGGCCTAGCCCGAAGGCTTCCCAGCAGCGAAGTTGTCGCGCTGCCCCCGGGGACTGCCCTACCCAAAGCCCTGTCCCAGTGGCGCCAGGTCACCGTGGACCTACCTCCGTCCACTCGCGTCGAAGGTGATGGGCTGGTGTACTGGACCGCCACCGGACTGATCGCAGGAATAGCATTCCGCCCGTCAGGCTACCGGGACCTGGTAGGGCTGGCCCAGTGGCTGCCCGAGGTCGGCGAACGGCTGGATCCGGGCGTCCTGGCCGAAGCGTTGAAGGATGCTACTTCGTCGGCGCGCCAAAGGGCGGCGTACCTGGCCCGCCTGGCTGGTGCTGATCACGCCGCAGCGACTCTACTCACCAGATGGCCTCCTTCTGCACCTGTGTGGTACGGGTCGACGCGCTCGGCTGGAGCCCGCTACGACCCGGTCACCGGCGTGTGGGATGGAGACCTGGCCCGGTATTTGACAGGTGGTCATGGCTCGTGACCGGCATCACCGAAGGCTATCTGGCTCGTCATTATCGAGGCGTCCGAGGCGTCCAAGGCGCCAGAGACGCTTCCGTGGATGCATGGCCACCGTCACTCGCCCCTTCGCCTTCCTCCAATCAGGCGTTCCGGTGCCGTCAGCCCTCCCGGTACTGGCCGAAGACGTCAATGAACTGGTCGGCGTGTTCGACGAGCCACTCGATGGCTTGCTGGCGGTCGGTGGGGGACTGGAAGTCGAGCTTGGTGTTCAGGTAGACGATGCTGGCCTGCTTGGCGTCATTGCGTAGCCAGTGGAGCTTGCCGAGTTGCTGCTCTAAGGTGGCCCTGTCCCGGTGCAGGCGGTCGAAGAAGGCCTTGTTGTCTTCCTGTGACCCGCTGTCGATGTAGAGCTGCACCGACACTGTCTTCTCCTTGGAGTTCGCAGTCAGCGAGAGATGGGCGCCCTTGAGACCGAAGGAAATGTCGTGCCAGTGCTGCGGGTGAGGGGTGTGCCACGACCTGATTCGCCTGGTGTGCTGTCTTGCATAGTCGACAAAGTCGACCCAGAACTCGCGTTGGGCAAGCTTCAGGGGAGTGCTCTTGGTGACCGGTCGGCTCATCGCCTTGGCCCACTCGTTGGGGGATTCGACGACGTTGAACTTCGGGGCGGGGGCAGAGTCGCCGATCCGCCACACCTCGATCTGGACAAGAAAGAACCGAACCTCGTCCAACGAGATCGAGTTGAGCCACTCGACAGCTTTGCGGTGCTCCTCGCGCGCCTCTTTTGTTACCCAGATGATCGTCGAGGCACCCTTCCCGGCGGCGTAGGTGATGCACTTGCCTAGGTGGTCGTGATCGGTGCGCTCGAGCTGGTTCTCGATGATGACGGTCCGGCCGTCGCTGTCCTTTCCCAGGATGTCGATGCTGAAACCCCCGACGGGCACCTCCGTGCTTGTAGCGTCCTCGTCGAAGTCAATGAGGATCTCCTCGCCCAGTTCGCCAAGGTGGCGAGCAAGCCACGGTGTGAGCATCTGCGCCTCATGACTCCAAATCTCCCGGATCTCCACCCGTTCCAGCTTCCCAAGCTTCGTCGTCATGCTGCTCTCCTGTCTTGCCCCGCAGGTCTGCGTCGCGCCCGGCGTCACTCGGCGCCCGACCGGCCAACCTTACCAACGTGGAGGCAGCCCTGTAGGCAGTCTCTCGGTCTTCGTGCCACACTGAGTTCGTGATTCTTCGGGAGGGACGTGATGCCGAGCCTCAGCATTTACGCGAGCGATGATGTGCTGCGGCGTCTGCGCATCGAGGCCGCGATCCACCAGCAGAGCATGTCCCGGTTCGTCGGGCAGGTCTTGGAGGAGAGGTTCCGCGACGATGACGCCTACACGCAGTCTATGGCGGACCTGTTCTCGCGTGGCCCGTACCTGCGGCTGGAGAAGCGTGCTGACGGAAGGACTGTCCCACCGCGTGCGGAGATCTACGACCGGCAAGCTCTGCAATGACGCCTGCCGGGCCGGGGTCTACTTGTGCTCCCAGTGCCAGTACTCTCTGCTGTATTCCTTGATGTGGTAGGTTCCGGCATTCTTCTTGAGCCACTTGTGGAGTTTCGACCCGTTGCCCATATTAAAGTCTATTGCGGCACCTCCTTCATGCCGCGAAGTTCCCGGCTCGGCGACATCATCATAGCTCGTGCGCCCATCGCATCCAGCGTCCTCCTTACATAGGTCCTTCTGGTGCTGGTGCGTGCGGTAAGTGCTGTTGGCCTTGACTGTGATTCCGGCGTCTTGTGCCGCTTTGGTCATGTTGTAGAAGTCCTTGGAGTATCGCGCGCGGACGATCGCCCTTTTGTTGGAACCCGCGACGTAGTACTTGTGTCCAGGTATCGACTCGTCGCCGGACGCCCTCACATTGGGGAGAGCACACAGGCGAGCTTTCTTCTTGGCCCCTGAAACGTAAACGTAGAAGAGGTTGAGATCCTCGGTCCCTTTTGCGCACGCCAGCATCTCGTCCTCCACTTTGAACGATGCCTGTCGAAGTGTCTCGGCTGCTTTTCCGCTTGGGGTGGCGATGACCCAGAACGTGTAGTCGCCCTTCGAGAGCTTCGAGAAGGCAAGGGTCTTGTCCATGGCCTTCATGTCATACGTCTTGGCCTTCGGGCTGGCTGTTGCCCGATACATGACCTTGCCGCTGGCAGCAACGATCTTGGCTTCCACTCTCGTGATCTGAACACTCGAGGTGATGATGCCCTTGACGCTCACGCTCGTCCCGACAAACAGCGGGTTAGGGATGGACATGGCTTTTGTGAGGGTCAGCCCTGATGAGGACGGTGGTTTCGGCGTGGGGGCGGGAGTGGTCGGCTTGGGCGTGGTGGGTTTGGGTGTGGGCGCGGGTGTGGCCTCCCTAGGTGTCGAGCAGGTGGTGGTGTTCGCGACCAGGTGCTTCTTGGTATCCGGCCCGACCTTTCCGTCAACCGACAGGCACCTTGCCTTTTGGAAAGCACGCGCTGCCTTGTCAGTCGCGGGCCCAAATCGGCCGTCGACCGCGAGGCCAGCTCCTGCCACTGTGTTCAGACGGCTCTGCACATAGGCGACGCATCCTCCCCGACTCCCTGACGACAACACGCTCGGACAGTTCGACGAGGTCGCAGTGACCTTTTGCGTGTACAAGGCCGCCTTGGTCTGCGGGCCCACGCTGGACCCGGTCATTCCCAGTGTCTTCTTGAACGCCGTGACCGCAGCATCGGTTTTGGGGCCGAAGTCTCCGTCGACCGTGCCCGGGTCGTGCCCCTGTTGGATAAGGAGCCGCTGAAGCTCGACGACGCAGCCGCCCTGTGCCCCCTTGTTCAAGGTGGGGCAATTGTCCAGATCGACCGCTGTTGCCACCGCCAGGACAGGTGATGCCCTGCCCGAGGTGGCGAGTTCGCTGGCCGATGCCGTGAGCGTGGTGGCGCTCACAAGGATGCCCATTACGGCAGCGATACCGATCGCCACCACTCGCGAATACGAATCAGTTCTCTTTGTAGCCATCGTTGGCTCCCTTCGTCCTGGTACGGGCCCGGAAAGCCCCGTATCCTCAGAGTACTCCCATAGCGACGCGTAGGCTCGAGACCCGAGTTCTAAACAGAAGTGCAACGCCTTCGGGGAATCGGCACCTCGCCAGGCGTCATGGCCAGCCAGACGCAGTCTTCGGAGTCGGAGGGTTGTCCCACCGTCGAGCGGTGACGGGTCCGGGCTTGTCTCAGTCCTGTGCTGTCTTCGCGATGGTGTCGGCCAGCGCGTCGGGTGCTGACCACATAGGCCAGTGTCCGGTGGGCAGGTCCGTGTAGCGGACATCGGTGAGGTCTGCCAATGGTGCGAACATGCCCTCGCCGGTGGCCATGTGACGGAGTGCCTCGCTGGGAATCGAGCAGCACAGGACGGTTGCTGGCACGTGGTTGCGCTCTGGGTTGTTCAGGCGGATCGGTTCGCGGAGTGGCCCGGCGGGGTGCGGGACGGCTCGCTCCTGGAAGTGTTGGAGCATCTCCTGGGTCAGTCCGGCGAGGCTTGCCCCGCCGGCTTCAAGCTGGTCCCAGGTAGGAAGTGGAACGTCAACGGTCGTCGGGTCAAGGTCCGGGCGGGCGATGGTTCCGTTGGCGACGGGGCCGGAGTCGACGTAGACAACTCGGCGCACCAGGTCGGGGGCCTGGTCGAGGATGGCGGTGGCGAGTGTTCCCGCGCCGCTGTGCGCAACCAAGACGACCGGACGACTTCGACCTGCCGCGCCCCGGACCACGTCCAGCAGTGCCCTGACGTGGTCGAACAGGCGGATGCCGTCCCGTCGGGCCGTCGGTGAGTCGAGGCCAGGAAGTGTGACGGGAACTGGGGACAGGCCGCCGCGCGCCAGGCGTTCCGCGACCTCGTCCCAGGCCCAGCCGCCCAGCCACAGGCCCGGCACGAGGATGATTGCGGATGGGTTGCTGATGGTCATGGGACGTACTCTACGTCGGTTCGATCGCATTCAACACGCCGCCCTCACCGCCCAGACCGCTACCGGTGTCCCCCTCGACGCCATCGGCCAACCGCCGCCATCGGCCAACCCCGTCGTGCTACCGCCCTCACCGCTCAGACCGCGATCGACATTCCCCTCGACGCCATTGGCCAACCCCCGCCGTCAGCGCGCACCGTCACCCCGTAGCCATAGCCACCCAGCAGGCCGCCAGTGACGTCGAGAGCCTCGGGAGGAGCTACTTGACGTGGATGGTGAGGGTGGTTTTCTTGCCGGCGAGGGTGACAGTGAGTTTGGCCTTTCCTTTCTTCTTGGCGGTGACCAGTCCGGTCTTGTCCACGCTGGCGATCTTGGGTTTGGTGGACTTGAAGGTGGGCATCTTCTTGAGGGTGGCGCCTGGGGGGTTTGGTGTGACCGTTAGGCGGGTTGACTTGCCCTTCTTGAGCTTGACCGTTGCGGTCTTGGCGGCCTTGACTGCCTTGGTTTGGACCGTCTGGGCGACCACGGTGACCTTCAGGCGGGCGGTCTTCCCGTTCTCGGCTTTCGCGGTGATGACCGCACGACCGGGCTTGAGAGCCTTGATCTTCCCGGATGCGCTGACCTTGGCGACCTTCGGACTGCTTGACGACCACGCCAGGGCGGTTTTCGCGCCCACTGGGTAGGCCAACCAGACGGCCTTGAGGGTCGTGTTCTTCGTCATCGTCAGCTTCTTCATCGCCACCGCGAGGGTCGTGGCCGACTGGGGCGACGGGGAATGGACGGTGGCCGACGCGGAGGTTGAATACGCGGTGTGTGACGTGGGAGTGGACCAGCAGTTCGTTGCCACCGCCCGGTAGGCGGTGGTCTTGGTGGGTCGGGCTGTCAGCGTTGTTCCACTTGCTCTAGGCACGTCGGTCCAGCTGCCGGACCCGATCCGTGACTGCCACTTCACTGCTGGCATCGGGTCTCCTGCGACTGCCACCGTGGCCGTGAACGTTCCACCAGCTGACACCGCACGTGACGTGGGCTGGGTTGTGATGGACGGGGGTTTTCCGAACTCAAAGACACCGGCTGCAGACGCGTCGCTCGCGCTGGACCCAAAACCGTAGGTGACTTTCACCGGGAGTCGGCCGCATCCGGCCGGGGTGGTCACCGACCACGTTCCACCGGTGGTGGACGGGCGGGCACCCGGTTTGTCACCGAACGTCACGGCGGTGACCGTAGGGGACACCGATGCTGGTGACGATGAGTCGGTGGCCGTGCCGTTCCCCAACTGGCCATAGTTGTTGTACCCCCACGACCACAAGCGGCCGTCCTTGTCCGCCGCGTAGGCGGTGGAGGTCCCTGCGGCGAGCTCTTTCACCGGCGGCAGCACCGTCGAGCCGGCACCTCTCACCGCAACCGGCCACGTGGAAGCCCCGCCCAAAGTGCCGTCGCCCAATTGGCCGTGGTCGTTACGCCCCCACGCATGGATGCGGCCGCCTTGGTCCACCGCGTACCCCGTGGAGTCGCCCGCAGCAATCGTGACAAAACCCGGCAGTGTCCCGCCGTTGGACTTCACCAAATCCGGTCGCGAGGTGTTCGCACTGGTGCCGTTGCCCAGCTGGCCATAATTGTTGGCCCCCCAAGCCCAGGCGGCACCAGTCTGATCCACCGCGTACCCCGAGGACAACCCTGCGGCGATCATGGCAAAAGCTGGCAACGTCCCAGGTGTGGCCGCATCCACCAACCCCGGTCGCGTGGCGTGCGTCGTGGTGCCGTTGCCCAGCTGGCCCACGCTGTTGGATCCCCAAGCCCAGATGCGGCCGCTGAAATCCAACGCGTAGCCCGTATTGCCTCCCGCAGCGATCGCGGAAAAAGCTGGAAGCGTCCCCGGACCGGCGGCCGCCACCCGGCTAGCCGACGACGAGTTGTACATGACGCCGTTACCCAACTGGCCATAGGCGTTGTACCCCCAAGCCCACACATTGCCATCCTTGTCCAAGGCATACCCAGTGGAAGCCCCTGCGGCAATCGCCGTGAAAGACGGCAAGACTCCTGAAGCGGGTTGCACCCGAACCGGCCACTTGGAGGGAGCGGTGACGGCGCCGATGGCAGTGCCGATACCCAACTGGTTGTTGGAGTCATCTCCCCAAGCCCACACGTGGCCGTCCTCATCCAACGCGTACGCCATGGCGCTTCCCGCCGCGATCGCGGTGAACCGTGGCAGCATCCCAGCGCCGGCTTTCACCAGCACCGGCCACCTCGAATCGGTTTGGGTGCCGTTCCCCAACTGGCCGGAGTCGTTGCGTCCCCACGCCCAGATGCGCCCTTCCTTGTCCAACCCATACCCCGCGTGGGCCCCCGCAGCAATCGCAGTGAACTGGAAGGGAAGCACCCCACTGACCGAGGTTCCCCCACCAGCCGCACCCGAAACCGGCGAAACGCTGATCGGCGCAGGAGCCGGCGGGGGCGAGGAACGCACGGTGACCGACGCGACGGACGACGTGGCAGCACCCGACCAACAGTTCGTGGCAACAGCCCGATAGTCCGTGTCCACCACGGGACGAACCGTCGCCGTCATGCCAGTGCCCCCCGGAACAGGATCCCAACCACCAGCCCCTACTCGCCGCTCCCAGGTCACGTCCGGCGTAGGATCCCCAGTGACCTCCACCTTGAGAGATATTGCCCCGCCAGCAACGACCACCCCCGACGGCGGCCCGGTCTTGACAGCAGGCCGACTCCCATACCGGAAACTACCCCAATACTCCTGGTGATCTGGACCTGACCCAAAACCGTAGGTCACCATCAACGGAGCCGGACCACACCCCGGCGGAGCCGTCACCGACCACGTCCCACCGCTGACAGACAAATCGGTCCCCGCCACTCCACCAAACGTCACCTGACGAACCGTCGGCGACACCGAAACCGGATTCAACGCGGTCGCATAGGTGCCGTTACCCGCCTGGCCGTACATGTTGTATCCCCAGGACCACACGCGGCCGTCGCCATCCAACGCATACCTCGCCTCGTACCCCGCAGTGATCGCGGTGAAAGGTGGCAAAGTCCCAGAGCCAGCGGCCTGCACCCGAACCGGCCACCACGAGTCATCATTGGTGCCGTCGCCCAACGCACCTGAACTCCCTCTCCCCCAGGCAAGGATGCTGCCATCGTCGGCCAACGCGTACGCCTCAGCATCTCCCCCGGCGATCTCGACGAAGACAGGCAAGGTTCCCGAGCTGACCCTCACCTGGGTCGGCCACAGGGAGCGCGCGTTGGTGCCAATGCCCAACTGGCCCCACACGTTATATCCCCAGGCCCAGGCACCGCCGTCCTTGTCCAACGCGTACCCCGAGCTGAACCCTGCGGAGATCGCAGAGAAAACCGGCAGCGTCTTCCCAGGCTCGGCCACCGCCTGGACTGGAAACAGCGAGTAGGAGGTGCCACCGTTGCCCAATCGGCCGGACCCGCCGTCTCCCCACGCCCAGATATGGCCGGACTTGTCGAGCGCGTACGCCGTGGTGTATCCCGCAGCGATTGCGGCGAAAGGCGGAAGCGTCCCAGAGCTGGCCTGCACCAAAGCCGGCAGTGAGGTGTTCTCGCCGTTTCCATTGCCCACCTGGCCGTTGCTGTTGTATCCCCAGGCCCAAATGCGGTCGTAGATGTCGAGCGCGAACGTCGTGTTGCCTCCGCTGGTGATCGCCTTGAAAAGTGGCAGCGTCCCGGATGTGGCGGCTTCCACTCGAACCGGCCACCGAGAGATCGTGGTGGTGCCGTTGCCTAGTTGGCCAGAGCTGTTCCAGCCCCACCCCCACACGTACCCGTCCTCATCCAGTGCGTGTGCCGAGTAGTTTCCTCCGGCGATCGCGACGAACGGGGGCAGCGTCTCCGAGCCCTCGCCTTCCACCAAAACCGGCCGCGGCGAGTTGGTGGTGGTGCCGTTGCCCAGTTGGCCAAAGTTGTTGTATCCCCACGCCCAGATATGACCCGCCTCATCCAAGGCGTACCCCCCGTAGCCTCCCGCGGCGACGGTGGTGAACTTCGGTGGAACAGTCCCGCTGACCCTGACCCCCCCACCAGTCGGACTCTCCATTGGAGTAGGGGCTGCGCCCACCCCCGGCGCGCACACCACCCCCAGGGACAGGACAACGAGGGAAGAGAACAGGACACGAGCCGTCTTTGGAGCCATCACACAAGGATACCTGGCCTGGTTGCGTTGGTGGCTGTGCTCATGGTCAGCGTTGAGGGTGGGACGGTGAACTCTTGGCCCATGACCGTGGGGACCTCAACCCATTGCTGTGGATCCGTGCTCGGTGTTTTCTGACCCGGTTGTGCTCGCTATGCTCATGGTCAGCGTTGAGGGTGGGACGGTGAACTCTTGGCCCATGACCGTGGGGACCTCAACCCATTGCTGTGGATCCGCGCTCGGTGTTCTCTGACCCGGTTGTGCTCGCTGTGCTCATGGTCAGCGTTGAGGGTGGGACGGTGACCTCTTGGCCCATCACCGTGCGGATGGTAATGATTCCGGTGGTGGGGTTGCGGTCATGCTTCAGCCTTCCTTCGGTCTTCATTCCGTGATGGTATCGACAAAGAGGAACCAGATTTGTGACGCGTGTTTGCTGGTCAGCCGGCTTTTCCGGGTCGTATGGGACGACGTGGTCCAGGTCGCACATCATGGCAGGCTGTCGACACGACGGGACGATGCAACGCTGGTCACGCACGGCCACCAAGTCACGGATCCGCTGGGAAGCACTGTAGGAGTTCGACGCCAACGACTTCGACGGCCAGAGGCTCGAGTCGGGGCCAGCCTGCGATCCAGTGGTCTCACTTCCGAACAGGTCACCCTGAGTTGGGCCCCGCTCGGGCGACCCACCTTCACCCGGCGGATCATTTCCACCCGGCGACCCACCTTCACCCGGCGGATCATTTCCACCCGGCGACCCACCTTCACCCGGCGGATCATTTCCACCCGGCGACCCACCTTCACCCGGCGGACCAT
>WQYN01000076.1 GCA_009781225.1 Micrococcales bacterium
CGGTGATTCTTGCCGGGAACCATTCCGGGCTGCTCGACGGCCCCGTGGTGATCGGGGCCGCCCCTCGCGGGACCCACTTCCTCATCAAGGCCGAGCTGGTCCGAGGCCTGGCCGGCAAGATCTTCCTGCTCGCAGGTCAAGTCCCCGTCAACCGCTCCGACGGCCGAGCCGCCCTAGAGATCTGCCTCAAGGTCCTCCAAGACGGCCGAGTCGTCGGGATCTTCCCCGAAGGCACCCGAGGCACCGGCCGCGTCGGAGGGATTCATGCCGGCGTGGCCTGGCTGGCTGTCCATTCAGGAGCCCCCGTCATCCCCGTCGCCTGCCTAGGAACCCGCCGCGAAGGGGAGTCCATCCACAAGATCCCCTCCTTCCGCCGCCGAGTCCACGTAGAGTTCGGCAATCCCATCAGCCTCCCTGACCCCGCACCCACCACCCAAGAGTCCATCGCCGCCGCGATCCCCATCATCCACCAAGCCCTAGCCGCCCACGTTGCCGAGGTAGAGCGCCGAACAGCCCTCCCCCTGCCCACCACGTAACTCGCCCCCGCAAGGACACGGGTTACGTGCTACACTGGCTCCGTGGCGAATCTCACTCTGGTGATTGACGATGAACACCTTCGTGCGGCCAGGATCCGTGCGATCCACGAGGACACGAGTGTGAACAGGCTGGTACGGGAGTGGATCGCTGACTACGCCCACTTGCAGGATGAGCGTGCGCAGACGATGGCAGGGATGCTTGAGCTTGCCCGATCCTCAACGTCCTCGAGTGGGCCGGAGGGACGGACGTGGACGCGGGATGAACTGTATGACAGGGGAAGCCGATGACTCTCCGCAAGGGCGGGCGCGCGTTCGTAGACACCAACGTGTTCGTCTACGCGTTTGACGCAGGCTCGCCCGACAAGCGCGCCGTCGCTTTGGAGCTATTGGAGGGACTCGATCCTGTGGTGAGTCCCCAGGTCATGGGCGAGTTTTTCGCTGTTGTCACTCGAAAGCTCACCCCTCCGGTGTCGACGTCAGTTGCTGCGGAGTTCGTCGCCAAGATGGCACTCTGCCAAACCGTTCCGGTGACAGCTGACCTGGTGAAAACGGCAATCGGTACCTTGCAGGCACACCAGCTCTCCTACTGGGACGCCTTGATCGTCGAAGCGGCGGTCGCTGGTAGGTGCGAACGGCTGCTGACCGAAGACCTGGCGGCAGGCTCCACAATTCGGGGCGTGACGATCGAGAACCCCTTCGCCCGCACGTGAGGTTCCTCGAGACCCACGTTTCACCTGGACGTCTGCGGGCCCCGCAGACGTTGAGATCGTTGACTACCACTGAACAGGAAGGCGCCATGAGCGACAAACTGTATCCCCCGGTCCACCCTGGGGTTATTCTCCGCGAGGAGTTCCTCGACCCCCTCGGCGTCTCCGCGTATCGGCTTGCTCAGGCGACGGGGCTCTCTCAGACCCACATCGGCCAGATCCTTCGTGGCCAGCGCGCCATTACCGTGAGTGCCGGCCTGCGTCTGGCCAAGGCGCTGGGAGTATCGGAACGGTTCTGGATAAACGCACAGGCCCGTTACGACATCGAGGTTGAGCACAACCGCCACGACACCGCACTCGCGATGGTACAGGTTCTCGCCACCGCCTCCTAGAGGTACCCGACACAGTTTCCTCGCTCTGCTCCGGTCCGGTGCTTTGCGCAGACCCCGAGGCACGCAGATGCGCGAACCGTTCGTTGACGTTCCCGGAGCCAAGGAGCCCTTCCCCCCGCGCCCTCGCGGGGCCTGAGAGAATGGGGTACGTGTCTGATGCCTTGACCCCGACGCCCGCCGACGGTACCCCTTTGGATGAGGAACGCCTGGACGCGCCACAGCCGCCCCACGCGCCCATCCCAGCCGAGACAGAAGAAGAGACCCGGCGGGCACGGTCCCTGCGCGAGGGGCTCGAGGAGTTCGAACTCGACGCCGAGGACCGTGCGCTCCTGGCGGCGTCGGAGGCCGGGGCCGTGATCGAGGAGGGGCCGCGATCGCGGGGCACGGTAGCCGTCATCGGCCGCCCCAATGTGGGGAAGTCGACGCTGGTCAACCGCATTCTTGGCCGGCGCGCGGCGGTGGTGCTGGACACGCCGGGGGTGACGCGGGATCGGGTCTCCTACCCGGCGAGCTGGGCGGGCGCGGAGTTCACGCTCGTCGACACCGGAGGATGGGAAGTCGGTGTCAGGGGCCTGGACGCGCGGGTGGCGGAGCAGGCGGAAATCGCGATCAGTCTTGCGGAGGCGGCCATCCTCGTCGTGGACGCGACCGTGGGCGTGACCCAGACGGACGAGCGCTTTGTCCGTGTCCTGCGCGCCGCCGGCAAGCCCGTGGTCGTGGCCGCGAACAAGGTGGATGGCCCCTCCAGCGAGTCCGACGCGACAGCGCTGTGGTCGCTGGGCCTGGGCGAGCCATTCGCGATCTCCGCGCTCCATGGGCGGGGCGTCGGCGACCTTCTCGACGCCGTGGTCGCCGTGCTTCCTGGCGAAGGCACGCCCAAGACGGACGATGACGGGCTGCGCCGAGTTGCGCTCATTGGTCGCCCCAACACAGGGAAGTCGTCCCTGCTCAACAAGCTGGTCGGTGGTGAGCGAACGGTCGTCCATGAGGTGGCGGGAACCACGCGCGACCCCGTGGATGAGGTGATCGAGCTGGGCGGGAAGCGGTGGTGCTTCATCGACACGGCAGGAATCCGCCGCCGGATCAACCAGACGACCGGCGCCGACTACTACGCGTCGCTGCGCACCCAGGCAGCGTTGGAACGGGCGGAGGCGGCAGTGGTGTTGGTCGACTGCTCAGCCCCGCTGACCGAGCAGGATGTGCGGGTCCTGTCGATGGCCGCAGACGCGGGCCGCGCCCTGGTGCTGGCGCTGAACAAATGGGACCTGATGGACTCAGAACGCCGCTTCTACCTGGAACGCGAGTTGGAGGAAGACCTCAGACAACTCCAGTGGGCACCGCGGGTCAATCTCTCGGCGCTGACCGGGCGCCGGGTGGACCGGCTGACGGGAGCCCTAGAAACAGCCCTGGCATCCTGGGAGACGCGCATCCCGACCGGCCGGCTCAACGCCTTCCTCGGCGAGCTTGTCGCCGCCAACCCCCATCCCGTGCGCGGCGGAAAGCAGCCCCGGATCCTCTTCGCCACCCAAGCCGCGACGCGACCCCCCAGGTTTGTCCTGTTCACCACCGGTTTCCTGGACCCGGGCTACCGCAGGTTCATCGAGCGCCGCCTGAGGGAAACCTGGGGCTTCCAAGGGACCCCACTAGAAATCGCCGTCCGAGTCCGAGAGCAGCGCCGCCGGTAACGGGCGTCCTGCCCCGGGGGTCGGGGCAGGGCCCTACGGCCCAAGGCATCCCAGCGGAACCACCGTCGCCCCCCCGGGATGGGGATACCCCCTCTGACCTCCAGTAACAACGATTCTCGCCGTCGGTGGGCCAATCCGGGTCGAGTCGATCCTGGCGGCGAGCTTCGCCTGGGACGTGACGGCCGCATCGGCCTGGGCGCCGGCGAGTTTGACCTCCACCAGAGCCCACCTGCCATCGGGGAGGACGATGACGGCATCCGACTCAGCGCCGGAAGAGTCGCGGTGATGGAGTACTCGCCCACCCAGCGCTTGTGCGTAGATGCGTAGATCGCGAATCACCAGGGACTCAAAGAGCAATCCGAAGGTGTTGGGGTCGCGGAGCAAGCGAGTCGGTCCGGCGCCAAGTGCCGCTGCTGCCAGTGATGGGTCCACGAAATGCCGGACCGGCGCCCTCCGAACGGTGTCCCGGGAGCGCAGATGGGATCCCCAGGCGGGCTGCTCCTCGACCACCATGACTCGCTCCAGCAAGGAGAGGTAGGCCCGGGCTGTCGCCGGATCGACGGGTGCTCCCTCTTCGGCGGTGTCGCGCGCAATGGTGGCCAGGGTCGCCGGAGTGGAGATGTGCCGGGCATAGGCCCTGATCAACAGTGCAACTCGGGTGGGGTCTCGACGGGGGACGTCCTCCCCGAACGCGGCGATTTCGGCGCGAGCAACGTCGGCAAGGTAGGAATCGAGGATGGGGAAAGTGTCCTCAGGCGCATGGGCAATCAGACCTGGCCAGCCACCCACGCAGATCCGCTCCGCAATCTCGGGCAGCCCCAGGGAAGACTCGCACACGCTCCCCGGCGCACCTGAGAGGAGACTGCCAAGAGAGACTGCCCCGATGGAGTGACCCGACTCATGAAGACTCATGGGTCTCATCCGAAGACGCAGGATGCGCCCGGCCCCGGAGTGGCGCGTGACGTCATCGGCGGGAGTCGCCGAGCCGGCGAGGATGAAGCGTCCCGGCTGGCGGGCGTCGTCCACGGCCTGTCGAACGCGGTTCCACAGTCGCGGCTCCATCTGCCACTCGTCAATGAACCGCGGGGCGTCCCCGCCAAGAACGAGCCCGGGATCGAGGCGGGCGGACGCAAACGCCTCATCGTCCGTGTCAAGGCGAACAACACTCCCCGCGTGGTGCCGCCCCGTTTCGGTCTTCCCGCACCCCCGCGCCCCCTCGATCACAAGGCCGCCGACGATCCGGAGCGCCCGCTCCACCTCCGAGTCCACAACCCGAGGCATGTAGTCACTGGTCACCCAGCCACTCTAGCGTACAATCCCCAAATTGTGGAGCTTCCAGTCCATGAATTGTGGAGCTCCCGTTCCCTGAAATGTGGAGCACCCGTTCCCCGAAATGTGGAGAAACAGGAGCCTGCGCCTACCTGTCGCGCAGCCCTACTGGGCGTACTCCTCGAAGCAGCTTGCTACTACGCCGGCGTGGGCAGGTCGGCGCTCGGGGTCTCGGTCGATCATCTTCTCGACCAGGAGTCTTACCTCCAGCGGGAGGCAGGCGGGGGGCGCAGGCGGCTTCCGCATCACGTGGGCGGTCGCCGTGTCCTCGGGCGTCGCCGCGAGAAATGGCCGCTCCCCAGTCACGGCGTGGAACAAAACCAGCCCAAGAGAGTAGATGTCGGCCGCTGGCGTGACGGCGCGCCCCAAGGACAGCTCCGGAGCGAGGTACTCCGGGTTGCCCGGCACCCGCAGATCGGCCGTCACCCCAGGCGCTCCAGCCCGGATCGCGATGCCAAAGTCAATGAGCCGCGCCTGCTCCCCGTCCCACACAATGTTCCCGGGCGAGACATCGCGATGCACCCATCCCGCCTGATGCAGCGCTGCCAGACCCCGCGCGATGTGCGCAACAACAATCAGCGCCGGCTCGCAGCCCATCGCCCCACGTTGGCGCACGATGGCGGACAGCGGCTCTCCGGGCGCGTACTCCTTGACGAGATGGGCACCTTGGCCGACCTCCAGGTAGTCAATGGTCCGGGGGAGCGCCGGATGGATCGCCTCCATCCCCACAGCCGCCTCCGTCTGAAACAGCCGCCTGACCTGCACATTCGCCGTGAACTCCGGCCTGAGCGACTTGACAACCACAGTCTCGCCCGTTGAGAGGTCTCGCGCCAAGGTGAGAATTCCGTGTCCTCCCTGGGCCAACGGCCCCAAGGGCTCGAACCGCCCCCCCAACACGCGAGTCCCCTGCACCTGCGACGCTTGACTGACCGGCAGCTCCTTGGTGGACAACACCGCTGTCCGCACGGCCACCTCCGGTACTCCCGCGCGCCGAACCGCGGGCCGCTTGTCGGGGAATGCGGCCCGGCCAATCCTGTCGGCTGGGGCGATGGCCATCGAGATAGCCTAACGGGGTGGCGTCCAAAGCTCTGCCTATTAACCTGGCGCGTCTCGCAGCAAAGTGCGGCGTCGCCACCGAGTATCGTCCCCTCCCGGATCATCCCGTCCCCGTCCCCGAGGCGACCATCCGCGCCGTCCTCACCTCCCTGGGCTTTCCCGCGCACGATGACGACGCCGTCACCCAAGCGCTGACGGCCCTCGAGGCCGAGCCCTGGGAGCGGATCGCCCCGCACGTCGTGGTGGGTCAACAGTCCGAGCTCCCCACGATGCCGATCCTGGCCCCCGAGGGGTCGCGGCGCATGTGGGGGGTGTGCGCGCAGGTGTACGCGGCGCCGTCGCGCGAATCCTGGGGTCTGGGCGATTTCGCCGACCTGGGAACATTAGCCGAGATCACAGCAGGTTTCGGGGCGGACTTCCTCCTAGTGAACCCCATGCACGCCGCCGAGCCCGGACTACCTATCACTCCCTCGCCCTATCTGCCCGTCAGCCGCGCATTCCTCAACGCCTCCTACATCCGACCAGAAAGGATCCCCGAGTTCGCCGACGCCCCAGAGCGGGTTAAGGCCCAGGTAGCGCAACTAGCAACCCAAGCCCGAGCGGCCCAGGAGGCGACCGGTCTCCTGGATTGGGATGGTGCCTGGGCCGCGAAGCGGGAGGCTCTGGAGTTGATCTTCGCGTTGCCTCGGTCGCGCGCGCGCGGCGCAGGGCTGCGCGCGTTCCGCAAGGCAAAGGGGCGCGACCTCGAAGACTTCGCCCTGTGGTCGCTGCTTACGGATACCTGGCCCGGCGCGACACAGAGTCTCCCGGAGGCGAGGGACGTAGTCCCGGGCTCTGAGCAGGCGCGGGAGTTGGCTGCGGCCCACGCGGGGGCGCTGGAGTTCCACTGCTGGTTGCAGTGGGTGGCGGCCGAGCAGCTGGCCGAGGCTCAGAGCCGGGCAAATGCGGCGGGGATGAGAATCGGGGTGATTGGGGATCTGGCGGTGTCGTCGCACCCGGCAGGAGCGGATTCGTGGATCTACGGGGACCTTCTCGCCTCGGGAGTCGAGGTAGGGGCGCCGCCGAACGGCTTGTCGGCGAAGGGCCAGGGGTGGTCGGCTCGACCGTGGAATCCGCGGAAGCTGGCGCAGGCGGAGTACTTGCCGTTCCGGCACCTGCTGCGAACGGCGCTGGAGAACACAGGTGGGCTGCGGATCGACCACATTCTCGGGTTCTTCAGACTGTGGTGGATCCCCGAAGGAAACCCGCCCGAGGACGGTGCGTTCGTCGCCTACGACACCGACGCCCTCCTGGGGATCCTGGCGCAGGAAGCGCAGCGATCCGGAGCGGTGGTGATCGGCGAAGACCTAGGTTTGCTGGAACCCGGCTACCGCGAAACCCTCGCGGAGCGAGGGATCATTGGCAACACCGTCGTCTGGTTCGCCTCAGAGGATGACGCGATCGACGACGGAGGCTTCTTCGGCACCGATGAGGTGAGACCCGGCGAACCCCTCGCACCATCCCATTTCCGCCGCTCGACGCTGGCGCTCCTCACCACCCACGATCTCCCACCAACCGCCTCGATTGTCTCGGGCTGGCACATCGACGAGCGGATCGCCCACGGCGTGCTGGAGGGGAGTGAAGAGGCGGCGCGCACCTCGGCCGCGGCCCAGATGGACCGAATGCGCGAGTTCCTCACCCGCAACGGATTCCTGGGAGAAGACCACGAAGCGGTGGTCGACGCACTCCACCGATACCTCATCGCCTCAAACTCGATCTTGGCAGGAGTGGGGCTCCCTGACCTGGTAGGGCAGCGCGAGTCGCAGAACATCCCCGGAACCTTCCGGGAGTACCCCAACTGGCAGGTCCCACTCCGAGACGCCTCAGGACAACGAGTATGGCTGGAGGACCTCGCCCAGCATCCCCGAGTTGCGGAACTGGTCGCGGTGATTCGCGAGGCCGCTACCCCTTGACGGCTCCGGATGTCAGTCCGGAGACGATGTAGCGCTGGAGGAAGAGGAACAACAGGAGCACGGGGACGGCGGAGATGATCGCGCCGGCGGCGAAGAGGTCCCAGTGGGGTTCCTTGGGATCAGAAACCAAGGTGTAGAGCGAGACGGCCAACGTCCAGTTGCGATCAGTTGTGAGGACGAGCTTCGCAATGACGTACTCGGAGAAGGAAGAGATGAAGCTGAGCAGGGCAACGACCGCAAGGATGGGCGCGACGAGCCTCAGGATGATGGTCCAAAAGATCTGAGTGTGGGTGGCCCCGTCGATCCGGGCCGCCTCGTCAATGGACTGGGGCACCGTATTGAAGAACCCGTACATCAGGAACGTGTTGACCCCGAGCGCTCCACCCAGGTAGACGCAGATGAGAGCGGTCAGCGAGTCCATGCCGAGCCCCGGGAACACGGGCTTGATCCAGGTGAGCAGCAGGAAGATCGCGACAAAGGAGAGCAGCTGCGGGAACATCTGGACAACGAGCAGGAAGGACAGGGTCCCTCGGCGACCCCGGAACCGGAACCGGGAAAACGCGTAGGAGGCGGCCGCCCCCATCAAGACGGTCCCTATCGCCGTGAAGGTGCCGACGATCATCGTGTTGCCCACCCAGCGAGGAAAGTGCGAGTTGGGGTCGCTGAACAGGCGCCCAAAGTTGCCGAGAGTCACCGAGGAGAACAGGGACTTCGAGGCCGCCAGCGAAGCCCCGGGCGACAGCGCAATGTTCACGATGATGACGAGAGGGAACAGTGCGTACACCACGGCAATGAGCCCGACAATGTGCCGCCACCCCACCGAGCGCCACCACAGGGACCGACGAGGCTTGTTGATCACGGGCCGAGCCGCCATGGGAGTGTCCACCGTGGTCATCTCACACCATCTCCTCGAGCTTGCGTGTCTGGCGGAAGGACCAGGCGGCGATCGCTCCGACCACAATGAAGATCAGTAGGGACAGGGCTGTGGCCAGCCCATAGTCGGGTGTCCCTGTGTCCACCCCAGCTACTCGGTAGACCATGGAGATCAAGATGTCTGTCGCCCCCGGTTTCGACATGTCGGACCCGTGAACGGGTCCACCTCCTGTCAACATGAAGATGAGGTTGAAGTTGTTGAAGTTGAACGCGAAGGAGGAGATGAGCAGCGGCGCCACTGAGATGAACAGCAAGGGCAGCGTAATAGACCGGAACTGTCTAAACGGTGACGCCCCATCGACGCGCGCCGACTCCATCATGTCACCAGGAATCGACTGCAAGGCTCCCGTACACACCAGGAACATATACGGATACCCCAGCCACAGGTTGACCCCAATGACGGCAAGCCGCGCCAACCAGTCGTTCTCCAACCAGCCGACGGAGGCGCCCCCGAGAATCGTTTGGTTTATCACACCGAACGACGTATTGAGCATCGCGCGCCAGAGCAGAGCCGACATGAAACCCGGGAACGCGTACGGCAGAATCAGCAACACCCGATAGATCTTCTGTCCTCGTAGCCGAGGATTGTTGAACACGAGCGCCAAGAGCAACCCCAGCAAGAACGTCGTCCCAACCGAGAGGAAAGCGAACGAGATCGTCCAGAGCATGACCCCCGCGAATGGCTTCGAGATCGACGGGTCGGTGAACAGCTTGAGATAGTTCTTGAACCCCACTCCGGTGCGCCACCCCACCGCGAGCTTGGTCCCGTCATCGGCCGCAAACTCACCCTTGCCGAGATCACGGTAGGTGACCCCGGTGGCGCGGTCCGTCATCGTCCCTGAGATTTCATCGAAGTCGAGGGATGGAATCCAGATGGTCGCGCTCTGGGCGTCAGTGGAGCGTAAGGTGCCGTCCTCGGGGTCGTCGCTCAAGGGGACGCGAAGGTCAGTAATCTCCTTTTGGCGCGCGGCCATGGAGGCGAAGTCAGCCAGGACATCGTACCCGGGCGCGCTCTCAACACGATCGCCCGCGAGAACCGCGCCGTCCAGGGGAGACAAAGGTTTGGCATCGCTGCCAGCCATCGCGACGCCATCGAGCACAATGGCAAAGTGGAGATCATTTCCGCGCGTCATTATGGTGACGGGATAGGCGGGGGAGTCTTCGACCGGGACTTGCTCCTGGGCGAGAATCGACGCGATGGCCGCGTCCTTGCCAACCAAATGCCCCTGACCATAGTTGGTAAAGGAGACCGACGCCGTGTACACCATGACAAACACCTGGAAGATCAGGAGAAATGCCATGCCGGGATACAAGTATTTCCCGGGCACCATGCGCCGGGAGAAGTAAATCGCGTTGGCGGCGAGCAAGAGCACGCCGAGGACCGCGACGATCACCATCGAGCGGACCTGCCAGGCCATGAAAAGGCCGTAGATGCCCAGAGCGTCGACCATCGCCATCAGGGCGAGCTTGAGGAAGAATCCGCGCCCCCAGCTGCGCGGATGCGCGTCAAGGAGGGGTGTGCGGCGTGCCTTGCGCCCGGTGGACGGGATGCTCGACTCTGTCATGCGTGTGCGCCTTTGGTGCGGTCGTCGCGGCGGAGGGTATCGGGGGGTATCGGAGGGTATCGGAGGGTATCGGAGGGTATCGGTGCAGGTCGCGCCGACGGGACGGGGGCCAGACCCGCCGACGCGACCTCGCTATACCTAGTCGCTCTGCTTGGCGATCGCGGCGGCGATGTTCTCGACCATCGCGTCCCACGCTGCAACTGGGTCTTTGGCGGTGCCTGAGATGATCTCAACCTCGGTGTGGCCGAGGGGCGTCCACACCTCATTCATCGCCGGAATCGACGGCTGGACGATGGCGTCCCCCGCCGCCTGCGCGAACCCGGCAGCAATCGGGTCGTTGGCAACGATGGGGTCAGCCTGCGCTTCCAAGCTCGCCGGGGTGCGTCCTCCTGCTTGGAACAGGGAGATTTGGACGTCTGCGCGAGTGACATAGTTAACAAGGAACTCTTGAGCCAACAGCGTGTTGGGGGAGTTGGCGGAGAGGTAGAAGCCGGGGACCCCCATGAACGGCGAGGCTGGTTGCCCGCCGGCGCTGGGGATCGCAAGGACGGTGATGTCCATGCCCGCGGCAGCGAAGTCGCTGGTGTTCCACGGTCCGGTGATGATGTAAGGAGCGTTGCCGTCGAGGAACTCCTGCTTGGCGATGTCCCCGGTGATGTCCTTGGACAGCACCTTGTCGGCGCCCAGCTTGGCAATGTACTCAGCAAAGGCATGGCCGGCGTCGCCGCCCATGTCAAGGTCGGAGACGTAGTCGCCGTTCTCGTCGGTCTGGAAGACCTTGGCGCCGAAGGAGTTCTGCAGCGGGGTCATGTGGTATGGATCGCCGGTCTCACCGACCTGGAGAAGGACGGAGTAGGTAGTGCCGGCGCCCTTGGCCTCCTCGATGAGCTCGTCGAATGTGGTGGCGGCGGTGTCAGCAAGGACGGCGTTGTTGCGGACCAGCGCGATGTTCTCCATCGCGTAGGGCACGCCGTAGAGCTGGCCGCCTGACTTGTAGGCGTCGATTGCGGTCGGGGCAAGCTTGGCTTCCTGCTCTCCCAGAACAATCGGTGCGACGATGCCGTTGGACTTGAACTCGCCGAGCCAGTCGTTGGCGCCGACGGTGATGTCGGGGCCTTCGCCCGCGGCCACCTGGGTGTTGAAGTCCTGGCGGAGGTCGTCGAAGTTCTTCTTCACCATCTGGATGGTGACGCACTTTTCCACCTTGAACTGCGCAACCGCGTCGGCGAGTGCGCGCTCGCGGGTCTCATCGACCCACATGGTCAGGGTGCCGAGGTCCTCGGTGCACCCCTCGTCGACCGGAGCTTCTGGCTCCGGTGGTGCCTCGGGCTGCGCAGGCTCTTCAGCTGGGACTTCCGGCGGTGGCTGCTCGTCAGGCGCGTCCTTGCCCGAGGAGCATGCCGTCATCGTGAGGGCCAGGCCAACAGCGGCAGCGAATGCGGTGAACCGTCGAGTCATGAAAGGTTCCTCCAGATTGAATTTCACCCGTGGGGCGCTACGCCCGCCACAGCGGCGGGAGGGCTCGCGGCCAGCCTAAGCACCCCGCCCCAGACGACGCTGTCAGCACCCCAAAATGCCCATCCGCCGGACGCCCCCGCCGGCCCAGCCGGAGCTTGACCCCGGACTGGGGAGTGCTCTCGTGGAATCTGACCGCCCCAAATCCAACGAAACCACTCCCCAGTCCGCGGCCGAGGGGTTGGGCCC
>WQYN01000077.1 GCA_009781225.1 Micrococcales bacterium
GCGCCCGTCTTTGACGCCTTGATTGCCTTGGCGGGGATCTTCACCGTGAGGCGCCCGTTCGCCTTGGCCTTGAGCTGGTAGGTCTTCGCGACCTTTCCGAATCGCACGGTGACTTTGCCCACGGGCTGCTTGACTCCCTTGCCGGCGACCTTCACCGCGACCTTGTTGCCGCTAAGGCTGCGTAGCGAGACGCTGAGTTTCTCTGCTGCACCCTTCTGGGCGGTGTCCGGAGGGGTCAGGGGTTCGACCGAGGTCAAGGTGACGGTCGCGAAGCCCGAGCAGTTCGGGATGGGTATGAAGGCCATGTAGCTACCCTTGGCGACGTCAACGGTCAATGACCCGTGGTGTGGCCCGGCTTGGCCTGCGTCTGGGATGGTGACGGTGGCGGGCTGGGCGTCAAGGGTTTGGTTTTCACAGGAGTGGACCGTCCCAGGAGGCTCCTGCGAGGGCGGGGATCTTGGCGAGGGCAGCGTCGAGGCGAGGGGCCAGGGTCTTTGCGAAGGTTGCCGTGAAGTGGCGGCCTTGGCGGTAGACGAGGACGTTGCCGATGACGGCGGGGCAGAGGTCACCGCAGATGGCGTCATTGAGGTTGATGAAATCGATGGGCACCGGGGAGGTTTCGACGGCTCGTTGCTGCGCGTCCGAGGTTTCGGTGATGGCCTTCAGGGCGCACTGGGACAGGGAGGTCCTGTTCTTGTCGACGCATTCGTAGATCGCCTCGTCGTCGAATCGCGGGTTGGCTGCCAGCAGGATGATAGGAATCCCAGCCTCGGCGAGGCGACTCCAGTAGGAGTGGAGGCCGTTGGTGAGGGCCTGCTCGGTTGCCTCGTCGGCTGCCTGGTCTTGGCTTGTCAGCGCCTCGAAGGAGACATGTGAAACTAGAACAGCGTCCGGAGGGTCGGCCAGGATCCGGTCAAGGACCTTGATGCCCCAGTTCTTGCACTTAACGTAGGGTTCACCTTTCACGAGGATGTAGGCCGGACTCAAGGTGCACCCCGAGAGAACCGTGAGTTCGAATCTGATCCCACGCTCCTTGCCGATGATCTTGAGGGCGGGTTCCCACTGCTGCATGATCGAATCGCCGACGGCAACGACGCGGACCTTGCCCTTCTCGTCTCCGTTGATGCAGGGCGGGGGAGGCGTGTCCGTGGTCGCACGGCACTTCAACTGATACGAGATCGGCAAGTCCTGTGCGGCGACCAGGGGATCAGGGACTATCGGGTCATAGGACTCAACAGCTGCGAGCGCGTCGAGGTTTCCCCCGCCTTCGTGGACGGCCCGCGCGCCTAGCACGTCGGGCATGACGTCGGTCGTGGTCGGGTCTGGCCCAGGGTGAGGCAGGCCGACCAGGGCGAGGCCACACAGCGCGCCGATCAGGGAGCAGTTGGCACCCACCGAAAGGGCCAGACCGGGTCGACGCGTGAGTTCGGGCGAGAACCGGATGGGATTCTCGATGAGTTTGTTGACCAGCCAGGCGGGGATGATCGCGGCAGACACAGCCAATGCGGGGACGCGGCGTCCCACATCAGGCCAGATCGACAGGGCTGCCACAAGAAAGGGCCAGTGCCAAAGGTACAGAGAGTAGGAGAGTCCGCCCAGCCAAACCAGTGGACGGCGGGAACAAAGCCATCCGGCGGGACCGCCGGGTTGCAGCCCGGCGATGATCACGGCTGCTGCACCCAGACATGGAAGGGCGGGTCGCCACGACGGCCAGGTGGTGGTCGGTCCGAAGACCCAGATGGACCCCACGACAGCGACCAAGCCGACCATGCCCGTCGCAGCGGCGACACGCTGGGGAATCCGGGCGAGTTGCTCGGCGCCGAGCGCAGCCAGAGCACCGAGACCCAGCTCCCACATCCGAGTGTGGGTCACGAAGAACGCCGAGGCCGGCGCCGAAGCCGTCTCGAGGATCGAGGTGGCCAGCGAGCCTGCCGTGACAACACCGATGGTCGCTCCCAGGACGGGACGCAGCCTCCCACCGGTCTTCTTGGCCAGCCAGACGGCAGCGACGATCAGTAGGGGCCAGAGCACGTAGAACTGTTCTTCGACCGCGAGGGACCAGTAGTGCTGCACGGGGGACGTGGCGATCCCTTCGGCCAGGTAGTCGACAGATCGGCCCGCAAGACGCCAGTTCACCACATAGCCAGCGGCCCCCACGATGTCTCCGCCGAAGATTCGACCCTGGGTCCGAGGAAGCCACACAGCGCTGACGACCGCGCTGAAGGCAAGGACCACCGCAGAGGCCGGCAAGAGCCGCTTGGCCCGACGGGACCAAAATCTGGCCAGGCTCAGCCGACCTGAAGCCTCCACCTCGCGCAGGATCACGCCAGTGATCAGGAAGCCCGAGATGACGAAGAACACGTCCACCCCGACGAATCCTCCAGGGAAGAACTGTGCAAGTCCATGGAAGGCGACGACCGAGCCAATCGCGACTGCCCTGAGACCCTCGATGTCGAGCCGGACACCTGGCCGAGTCGAGTTGACCTTCCCGGTGTCTGTCAAGTGCTTCGCACCGCCTTCCGCTGGTGCCCTGGGGCAATATCGTGGCGACGGCAGCAGGTCACGTCGCACTTTCCCGCAGCCCAAGCCGGCGTCATGGCTCTCCCATCAGCTGCAAAAGTGCCGCCTCGAGCCGAGGTGCCAGGGTCTTGACGAAGGTGGCGGTCATGTGGTCTCCCTGGCGGTAGACCAGGACGTTTCCGATGACGGCTGGACAAAGCTCACCACAGATCGCGTCGTTGAGGTTGATGAAGTCGACGGGGACCGGCGAGGTTTCGACGGCATGGAGTTGGGCCTCGGCAATCGTGGTCCACGGTTGGCGAGCACACTCGTCGAGCTGCGTGCGGTGTTCATCGACACATTCGGGCACCCCTCTAGCCACGCCATGGTTCTTCGCCAGAACCACGACTCTGATTCCGGCGTCGTCCAGGCGCTTCCAGTAGGTGTGCAATCCGTCGATGAGAGTCTGTTCGTCGGCGTCTTCTTCGGGTAGGTCGGGATCGTTGGTCGCCTTGGTCGCGATGTGAGAGACGATGACGAAGTCCGGCGGATTCGCCAGCAGGGCGTCCATCACGCTGGCAGCCCACTCGGTGCACTGGGGGTAGGGAACACCCTCGCGATAAGAGACGGTCGGACTCAGCACACAGCGGGAGAGGGTGTAGAGCTCGAATCGGATGTGGTTGTTCTTGCCGATGATGTCGAAGGCTGGTTCCCATTGCTGCATCATCGAGTCGCCGACGGTGACGATGCGGGTAGTCGCATCACGATCGCCGTCGACACACGGGATGGGCGCACGTGGGTCGTAGCCGAGGCACCCGTCGTGGTAGGACCGCGGAAGGTCATCGTAGGCAGCCGCCGGGTCGGGAAGAATTGGAGTGGCTGTCGTGATGTGGGACAACTCATCGATGTTCGATCCGTCGGCTTCGACGACGGCCGCGCCCGGAGGTGCCCAGGCACCCAGCTCTGAGCCGCCGATCGATCCGAAGGGCGGGGAAAGCGGGCCCGTCAATGCCAGCCCGAAGGCGACACCGAGAAGCGAACAGTTCGCCCCGATGGACAGGGCTAGTCCCGGTGATCGGGAGAGCTTCGGGGCGAACCGGATGGGGTTTTCGACCAGACGATGAACAAGCCACGCCGGCAGGACGGAGACGGCAACCGCCAACACCGGGACCCTGAAGGCCGAATCCGGCCACAGCGCCTTGGCGGCAATCAGTATCGGCCAGTGCCACAAGTACAGCGAATAGGACAACCCGCCGATCCACACGAGCGGCTTGATCGACAACACCGCCGCGATGACACCGCCAGGATGCAGTCCGGAGACAATGACGCACGCTGCTCCCAGGCAGGGAAGCAATGGCCGCCACGAGGGCCATACGGTGGACTCACTGACGACCCACACCGACGCCAGCATCGCCGGGAGCCCAGCGACTCCCAGGAGCCTGAGCACTCGCTCCGGAAGCCTCGCCAGCCGGCCAGCCGCCAACGCGACCAGCGCTCCTAGCCCCAGCTCCCACATCCTGGTGTGCGTGACAAAGAACGCCGCCGGGGCCGCCCGGCCTGTCTCGACAACACTGGCGGCCAGGGAAGACGCCGACACCAAGGTGATCGCCACGGCCAAGACCGGCTTGCGCCGCCACCCGAACCGTCGAGCCAACACCAGTGCCGCCAAAATCAACAGAGGCCAGACGATGTAGAACTGCTCCTCGACCGCGAGTGACCAAAAGTGCTGGACCGGCGACACTTCGATCCCCTCGGCGAGGTAGTCGACCGACCGGCCGGCCAAACGCCAGTTCACCCAATACAAGGCAGACGCAATGACATCCCACCCGAACACCGACCGTTGGGTTCGTGGAAGCCACACCCACGCCACGATCGAACAGAATCCCAACACTGCCGCCGCCGCCGGCAGCAGCCGCTTCGCCCGCCGAGACCAGAACCGGGCCAACGACAGCTTCCCAGTGGCCTCTACTTCTTTGAGAATCACCCCGGTGATGAGGAATCCGGAAATCACAAAGAAGATGTCAACCCCGACAAAGCCACCCGGGAAGAACCGGGATGCTCCATGGAAGGCCAGGACCGATCCGATGGCCAGCGCCCGCAGACCTTCGATGTCCCCTCGCAGCGATCTGGCATCCCGCGCACGGTGCCGGGTCGTGGCTTCCAGCAGTGGCATGCCTGCACGCTACCTCTTGTCCGGGGGTTTCCCCAAGGCCTTAGCTCCCCGCGGCCACGCGCCCGCCGCCCCACGCACCACGGGTGTCGATGATGGGAGTCGTGGGGGGGATGGTGGGCGGCGTCGCAAAGGCTTTGTGGTTGACCAGGAGGACGATGGCGTCAGCTCCTTTGATTGCTTCGTCCAGTGTGGTGAGGGTGATGTGGGGATACGCGGCCAGGGCGGAGGGAAGGGTGTGGACGTGCGGTTCAACAGTGCGGATGCGAGCCGACGGTAGAGCGGCTGCGAGCTTGTCGACGACGGCGATTGCCGGTGACTCGCGCAGATCGTCGACGTCCGGCTTGAACGCGAGACCAAGGGCGGCGATGACGGGGGCGGACTTGCCGGCCACAGCCGCCCTGACTTGTTGGACGACCCAGTTGGGCTTGGCATCATTGACCTCGCGGGCGGTCGCGATAAGCCGGGTGTGCTCAGGGTCGGCCTCGACAATGAAGTGCGGATCAACCGCGATGCAGTGGCCGCCGACGCCGGGACCGGGCTGGAGGATGTTGACGCGCGGATGGTGGTTAGCCAGCGTGATGAGCTCCCAGACGTCGACCCCTAGCGCGTCGCAGACCAGGGACAACTCGTTAGCGAAGGCAATGTTGACGTCGCGATAGGAGTTCTCCACGAGCTTGGCCATCTCGGCGGTACGCGCGTCCGTCGTGAGGATTTGGCCATCGCAAAAGACTTTGTAGAGCTCCTTGCCTCGCGCGGCAGCCTCGGGGGTCGTGCCGCCGACAACCCGATCATTGGAGACGAGTTCCACCATGATTCGCCCGGGAAGCACTCGCTCTGGGCAATGGGCCAACAAAAGGTGAGGTGCGCCATCGTCCCCCCTCAAGTCAGGTCGAAGCTCGGTGATCCACTGGCCAATCCTCTCGGTCGTCCCCGGAGGCGAGGTTGACTCGAGGATGACCAGAGAGCCAGCCTGGGCCTTTGCGGCGATCGCGCGGGCAGCGTCGCGGACAAAGGTGAGATCAGCCTTCTTGGTGGCGGAGATGAGCGGGGTTGGGACCGCGATGATGAAGGCCTCAGCGTCGCTCAGGTCCCTCGAGGCGGTCAACATGCCGGTGTCGACGGCCTGGCGTAGGTGCTCGGCGAGGTCAGGCTCGGCGAAAGGGAGAATGCCTTGATTGACCGCGTCGACGGTCGAGGCCTTGATGTCGCAGCCGAAGACGCGCACGCCGGAGCAGGCGAGGATGGCGGCCGTGGGCAGACCGATGTAGCCGAGGCCGATGACGGACACTGTGCTGGGCGCTGTCACGGGGTTGCTTTCCTAAGGAGCTGAACTGGTCGGGTCAAAGTCTTCCAGGCGCGCGCCGTTCGCGAAACATGCGGCGAGTGCCGCCAGCGAGCGCCGCGCCGCCAGGCCGTCTCCGTAGGGATTGATGGCGGTCGCCATGGCCGCGTAGGCCGCCTGGTCATGGAGCAGATGGGCGGTCTCGGCGACGATCCGATCCGGGTCGGTGCCGACGAGCTTGGCGGTTCCGGCAGCGATGCCTTCCGGGCGCTCGGTGTTGTCTCTCAAGACCAGGACGGGCTTTCCCAGGGACGGCCCCTCTTCTTGGAGGCCACCGGAGTCGGTGAGAATGAGTGTCGAGGCGCTCAGGACCTGGGCGAGATCGAGATAGTCGAGCGGCTCGGTTAGGACAACGTTGACCTTGGGTCGAAGGACCGGGAAGAAGATATCGCGGACGATCGGGTTCTTGTGAATCGGGAAGAGGAAGGTGGCATGGGGCTCTTGGTCTGCCAGGCGCGCGAGAGCCAAAGCGGTGCGTTCCATGGGTTCGCCCCACGACTCGCGTCGGTGCGAGGTGACGAGGACGAGGGGCCCCGGGCTCTTGACGGCTGCTGCTGCCAAGGGATCGGTGACGGTGTGGGGGAAGGTGACAGCCAAGCGAAGGGCATCGATGACGGGGTTTCCAGTCACGGTGATCGTCGCCGGGTCGATTCCTTCGGCTAGAAGGTTGTCGCGGTTGGCTGCGGTGGGGCACAGGTGCAAGGTGGCGATCTGGGAGAGCATCCTCCGGTTTGCCTCTTCAGGGAATGGAGACCACAGGCTTCCTGATCGCAGGCCGGCCTCGACGTGCACGACGGGGATGTGCTGGTAGAAGGCCGCTAAGCCGGCGGCCAAGGCGGTCGTGGTGTCGCCTTGGACCAGGACGGTGTGTGGTTCGTGGGTCTCGAGCACGGGATCAAGGCTGGTGAGGGTCTTCGCGGCGATCTGGCTCGGGCCCTGCCCAGCAGCAAAGACATCGAGATCAACGTCCGGGACGATGCCGAAGCTGTCATTGATCTGGTCGAGCATGTGCCGGTGCTGGCCGGTGACGGCGACGGTGCAGTCAAAGGCCTGTGAAGCGTTGAGCTCGCGTACAATCGGAGCGACCTTCACGGCTTCGGGTCGTGTGCCGAAGACCACCATGACACGGGTCGGCAAGCGTGTCTCCTTTTGGTTCGCGACCATGGGTGCCGACCGGCCTGCATGCGGGCCGGGCCGGCGGTCTGACAGGCTCATCATACGCACAGCGTGGCGCGAGCCATGGCCCTCGAATCGTGACGGGACGCACGTGTCGGTAGGCTGTGATCGTCGTAACGAAAGAAGGGACGCAGGTGAGGGATTCTGACGGCGGCTCACTCGCCGAGCTCCTGGCCGCTGAGTTCATCTCGCGGATCAACCAAGGGGCGGGCACCCAAGAGGAGTCCGCTGGGCGGCGGGCCCGCATCCGAGCCGAGATTCTCGCCGGTCTTGCGGGACTGGGTCGGGCGCTTCGATCACCAGTCCGGCTGGTGCGCATTGTGTTCCGACCAGCTCACTTGGCAAAGGCGCGCCCTGCGCTGAGACTCATCGCCGTCCCGGACACCGATCCGCGCAGTGTCCCAGCATTGACGCTAAGGGCGCGCGACGCCGCCACTCGAGGGGCCTCGTTGGCGAAGCTGGCGCAAACCCCGCGCGATGTCGCGGTGGCCGCCATTCTTGATGACGCGGGGATGGACGGCCTCGAACCGGAGTGTCGCCTGACACGGCTCTATCGCCATTCATGGCTAGACCAGCTTGCCGAGAACCCGCCGAACCTCCTGCTGGTGGAGCCGGCGTCCGCGTTGCGCCACGGGTGGATCCTGCCGCCGTTCCGCGCCGAGATCGGCGAGCTGGAGAAGCTCGTCGACGCCTGCCATGAGAGGGGGATCCCCACGACGATGTGGGATCGAAACGCCCTGGCCTCAGCGCACTCCGGAAGAACCACCGCGCCGCTTGTCGACCACGTGTTTACGACCGACATTGACGAGGTGGCACCGTATGCCAACCTAATTGGCCACGGACGCGTCCACCTGCTTCCTCCCGCAGCGGTTCCCGATCCGCAGGCGTCTCACCGCCCGTTCATCCACCGGCACTCGGCATCACCCACCGCGATCGACGAGGAATTCCTCTCGGCGGTGATGGCGGGCGTTCCCGTCGTATCACGGTACTCCCGTGGCGTCCGGCTCATCTTTGGCGACCTCATTACCATGACCGACGACCCGGGGGACCCAGCGACATCTCAACCCGACATGGATGCCGACTCTCGCCGCCTAGCAGCCCAGGCTCTCGCCCTCGAGCAGTTCTCCTTCGAATCGCGCCTGCGCGTCCTGATGGCGACAGTGGCGGGCTTGGAAGCCCCCTCCCTTGGCGCCTTCGAACCCTACGCTGCCGCAGCGAGACGAGCCTTGGCAGATCGTGAGGCCCCGGAGTGGACGTGCATGGTGGACCCGGCGTCCATGGGGCCGCTCGACTACCGGTCGGATGAGGGAACCCGTGTAGTCGTGACCCCTACCGACAAGGGGGCCATCACTGCGGCGGTGGTGAAGGGAGACGAGGCGAGCTGCCACGTCGCGATTCCCGGCAGCCTTTCGAAAGCGCAGGTGGCGCGTGGCCACCAAGCCCTGGTGATTCATGCCGGCCACAAGGCGGTCCAGGGGTTCGGCATGGGGCTGCGTTGGGAAGGAACTCGAAGAAAAGGGGTGGGCCCCTGGACGACCGTGAGAGACCACCCAGAGACCTTGTGGGTTCCCCAACAGGCAAAACGCCTGAGCATTAGGTACAGCGCAGAGTCTGGCGTGGCGGCCGTGGCATCGCCGCTGGTGAGGCCCGCCTTCCCAGGACCGAAGACTCTCACGGGACGACCACGCGTTCTCCTGGTCACCGACCACTATCCGGCTTACACCGACCTGTACCACTATGGGTTCATTCACTCGCGCATCCGCGCCTATCGAGAACTCGGAGTCGACGTCGACATCTACCTCTTGCGTCCGTGGGAACGCTACGGCTGCCGGGAGTTTGAGGGCGTCGAGGTTGCCTCAGGAGGGGCACACGCGCTCCGGGTCGCTCTGTCCGAAGGCCACTACCAGCACATCCTGGTCCACTTTCTCTCCCGTGCCCTCTGGGCCGTCTTGCGAGACTTCGACGGTGTCCCGACCACCGTCTGGGTCCACGGGGCCGAGATCCAGCCATGGTCGCGCCGATCGTTCAACTACTCGACGGACGAGGAACGAGAAAAAGCGCAGGCGGCTTCGAGAAGGAGGGTGCGCCTGTGGCGGGAGGTGATGGGAGCGGCGAGAGACAACATGAGTTTCGTATTCGTCTCCCACACGTTCCGCGACGAAGTGATCGAAGACCTCGGTCGAGAGCAGATCACGGTCGACGTCGCGCGGACCCAAGTCATCCCCAACCCGGTCGACACATCCCTGTTCACCTACGTGCCCAAACCTCCTGAGCAGCGTCTTCGGCTGTTGTCGATCCGACCGTACGCGACTGCGGTCTACGCCAATGACCTGATGGTCAGTGCCATCCTCGACCTGGCGAACGAGCCCTGGTTTTCTCAACTTGACATCCGAGTGCTGGGCGCTGGCGACCTGTTTGACAAGACCGTCGCTCCCCTGCAAGCCTTCCCCAACGTGGCGTGCAGGCGGACCTTCCTTCCTCAGGGCCGCATCGCTGAGCTGTATCGAGACTACGGGGTCATGCTGATCCCCTCTCGCGCGGACACCCAGGGCGTCACCCGAGATGAGGCGATGGCCTCCGGGATGGTTCCTCTGACCAGCGCGGTGGCAGCGATACCAGAGTTTTGTTCCCACAAGGAGGGCTACCTTGCTCCGCCAGAGGACTTTCGGGCGATCGCCGATTCCGTCCGGGAGATGTATGCCCACCCGGAGATTTTCGAGGAGAAGTCGAGGGCCGCTGCCGAGCGCATCAGAGCAACAATCTCGACGGATCATGTCATTCCCCGAGAGATCGCGCTGTTTGCCCAGGACAGCGGCTAGCAGACCGGCTGCTCAGCAAGCTAAGCTCGCTTGCTGGGATCAGATCGACACGACTCATGGAAGGTATCCATGAACAAGCCAGACCGGGCCACTGTTGAGACGCTGGCGGTTCGGCAGATCCAGGCGTTTCGAGCCGAAGCAGCAGCCTTCCCCTCTCAAAGCCAAGAGCGTGGTGTCCGATCCGATGCAGGGAAGCGGTCGAGGTGGGGTCGAATCAAGACTGCCGCTAAGGCGGGGCGTCGGCCGGGCTTGGGCGGCCTGATTCGTTTCGGGGCGAGAGTGATGGTGGCCCCCTGGCGTTCTCCTGGGCCCGCGAAACCTCGCCAGGCCCCGGCGGCAGCTCCCGCGCCTGACCTAGAGACGACTCATCCCGCCGTCAGCGACGACTCGGCGGCCGGCCGAGGCCAGAGTCTAGCCTCGGCCGTCGAGGCCGGGACGAGGCTGGTGGTTGCCGCGATCATGGACCCTTTCACTCGCCAGGCCTTCGAGCCCGAGGCCCAGATCGTTGACCTGCATCCGGACACGTGGCACGACGAGCTCGAGGCATCGCACCCCGACCTTCTCTTCATCGAATCAGCGTGGCGCGGACACAACGACTCCTGGCACGACACGGTCCAGACCAAGCCGCCGGAGTTGGTCGGCATTGTCCAGTGGTGTCAGGACCACGGGATTCCCACGGTGTTTTGGAACAAGGAAGACCCCGTCTACTACCACCGCTACATCAAGGTCGCCGAACTCTTCGACCACGTCTTTTCCACCGACCTCGACTCGATCCCGAGGTACATCCGGGACCTGGGCCATCGACGCGTTCACGTGCTTCCCTTCGCCGCCCAGCCGCTGTTGTGCAACCCGATCGAAACCCAGGATCGACAGGCCAGGGCGGTCTTCGCCGGAAGCTACTACCAGGGCTTTGCCGAGCGCAACAAAGCCTTGTTCGCCATGATCGACGGGACAGACAAGGTGCTCCCGCTGGAGATCTACGACCGGAACTTCGGCTCTCAGGCCCACTTTTTCCAGTGGCCCAAGCCCTACTCCCGCCATGTGGTGGGCACGCTTCCGCCCGAGCAGATCGACGTCGCCTACAAGGGTTGTCGCCTGGCGCTGAACGTCAACACGGTGACCGCCTCGCAGACCATGCTTGCTCGCCGGGCCTTCGACCTTGTGGCGAGCGGCACGCCAACCGTCTCGAACTACTCTCGCTCCATCCCCGTGCTGTTTGGAGACCTGGTTTTCGCGAGCAACTCAACCGACCGGATCGAGGAGGGCGTTCGCCGCATCATCGATCACCCTGAGGAGTCGGACAAGCGTCGCGCCATGGGGCTGCGGCACATCATTGGCCAGCACACCTATGAGGCCAGGTTCCGCCACGTGATCGAGACAACCTCGGGAGCTCAGCTGCCCCGCGCAACGACGCCGCTGGGTCTCGTCGCCCACGCGCGGACGGCCGATGATGTCGCACGTTGCCGTGAGCTGGTCCAGGGGGTAGGGGACCCGAGGATTCCGCTGGTGGTCGTCAGTGACGATGGCGACGTTGCCAGGCTGTGCCAGGCCGAAGGCGTATGTGTCCTGTCAGAGGCTGCGGCAGGCACGACGACGCTGGGCCAGGTTTTGCGCGGTGTTGCTTGCGTCGCCGCAATCCGGCCCGAACACTGGTACGGGCCGCACTACCTGACGAGCCTGCTGGAGGCGATGGCCTACTCGACGGCACAGGCCGCCGCGAAGATCACCC
>WQYN01000078.1 GCA_009781225.1 Micrococcales bacterium
CCGCCTACCCCCCAGCCCCCAACCCCCCAACAGCCCCCCCAAACCCGAACTGGGGAGGGGGCTCGTTGAATTAGACCCCCCCAGATTCAACGAAACCACTCCCCAGTCCTGCAGTGAGGGCTGATGGGCGACGGAGGCGGGTAGCCTTGGGGCGGCAGTGAGGGCTGAAGGGCAACGGAGGCGGGTAGCCTTGGGGCGGCAGTGGGGATCGATGAGGGACTAGAGAGGTTGTGTCGGTGGCAGGGAATTCATCGCGGCGGGGGGCGGTACGCAGGCCCGGGAGCAAGAAGGGGCCGCTTCGAGGGACCGGCGGCCATGGCCGCAAGGCCTTGGAGGGGAAGGGGCCGACGCCCAAGGCTGAGGATCGCCCCTATCACCCGGCAGCCAAGCGCAAGGCTGCCGCAGATCGCCAAGCTTCTCGGGAGCGCGGTCGGCGCTCCTACGGCGACGACGACCCGCGCAAGGAAGCCGGCGGCCGCAGCCAGTACCCCCGCACCAACCCCGGCGGCCCACCGCACACCAGGACCGGCGGGCCGCACACCAGGACCGGCGGACCCCACACCAACCCCGGCGGCCCACCCCGCACCAACACCGGCGGGCCGCGCACCAAGTCCGCCCGGCCCTACCCCGCGGAGACTGACACCCCCGTTGAGGGCCCCGACTCCACCCTGGTGGTGGGCCGCAATGCGGTGTTGGAGGCGCTGCGGGCCGGAGTCCCGTCGGTGAAGCTGGAGATCGCGGCGACGCTGGAGTCGGATCCACGCCTCCAGGAGATACTCGTCCTCGCGGCCGAAGCCTCGATCCCCATCTCTGAGGTGGGGCCCAGCCGTCTTGACCGCCGCACGGCGGTGCGCCATCAGGGCGTGGCCCTCACCGTGCAGGAATACCGCTACTCCCGTATCCGCGACCTCCTAAGAGTGGCCGATGACGCAGGTCAACCGGCCCTCATCGTCGCCTTGGACTCGGTGACAGATCCCCACAACCTCGGGGCCGTCATCCGATCAGCGGCGGCCTTTGGAGCCCATGGCGTGCTCGTCCCCGTGAGGCGGGCAGCGGGAGTAACGGCGACCACCTGGAAGGTGTCGGCCGGGGCGGCCGCACGGCTCCCGGTGGCACGGGCAACCAACCTGGTCCAAGCGCTCCTGGAGTGCAAGAAAGCCGGATGCACCGTCATCGGCCTTGAGGGGCGGGGGTCGCTGGACATCAGCGAGGTGACGATGCTCGCTGATCCGGCCGTCATCGTCCTGGGGGCGGAAGACCGGGGACTGGGGCGACTGGTGCGCGAGACCTGCGACATGACGGCGCGCATCACCATCAGCGAGAGGACCGAGTCGCTCAACGCCTCGGTCGCCGCTGGCATCGCTCTCCACGCCGCCGCCAGCGCCCGCCGCGCCGCACGGTAGTCACAGCTGGGAACACCGGGACGCGCACCGCCCGCCGCGAGGTAGTCGCCAAAAGGACACGTCCCAGGGCGCAGGCCAAGAGAACCAGCGGAGCCCTACGTCGGCAGGCGCTTGCCCGTGGACGCCGAGAAGGCGTGAAGCTCGTCTTTCCGCACTACGACATTGATGAGCTCGCCCTTGTTGGGCACAGCCCGCGGGTCGGTCCGGACAATGACCTGGGCGGAGTTGAGCAGCTCCTCCGGCTCCATGCCCTCGATCACACCGTAGGCGAAGGCGTCGGACCCCAGTTCCTCGACGAGGTCCACCATGATGGCGATTGACCCCTCCGTCCCCTTTTGCACCAGGTCCAGCGACTCCGGCCGGAAGCCGACCGTGATCTTCCCCTCGTCCTCGGCCGTGACGGCCGCGAGAGTCTCCCGAGGCAGGGGCAGCTTCGAGGCCCCCACCGTCGCCGTATCGCCAGCCACGACATAGGTCCCCAGGTTCATGGCCGGGGACCCGATGAAGCCGGCGACAAAGACGTTCTCCGGGTTGTCGTACATGTCGAGCGGCGTCCCCACCTGCTGGAGCAGCCCGTCCTTGAGTACGGCGATCCGGTCGCCCATGGTCAGGGCCTCGGTCTGGTCGTGGGTGACGTAGACGGTCGTGACCCCGAGTCGCCGCTGGAGGGAGGCGATCTGGGTGCGGGTTGAGACGCGCAGTTTCGCGTCCAGGTTGGACAGGGGCTCGTCCATGAGGAAGACCTGCGGTTGGCGGACAATCGCCCGCCCCATCGCCACGCGCTGCCGCTGGCCGCCGGACAGCGCCTTGGGTTTGCGCGCCAGGTAGTCGCTCAGGTCGAGGATCTTGGCCGCATCCTCGACGCGCTTGCGAATCTGTTCCTTCGGCATGCCCGCGATCTTGAGGGCAAAGCCCATGTTGTCAGCGACGGTCATGTGGGGGTAGAGCGCGTAGTTCTGGAAAACCATCGCGATGTCGCGGTCCTTGGGTTGGATGTCGGTGACATCCCGTTCGCCGATGTAGATGCGGCCTTCATCGACTTCCTCGAGCCCGGCGAGCATCCGCAGGGAGGTGGACTTCCCGCATCCCGACGGGCCGACGAGGACGAGAAACTCGCCGTCGTCGATGTGCAGCTCGAGCTTGTCGACAGCCGGGTGGTCTGAGCCCGGATAGTGGCGCGTGGCCTTGTCAAACGTCACGGTTGCCATGATCTTGTGTTGTTCCCTTCACCGGCAGGTACGTGCCGGACGATCCGTTGTGAGAGGTGTTCCCCCATCCTGCCACGGATCGCTGGCGCTCGCCCCCCGGCCCGCCTCACCGCATCACGCTGCGGACGCCGCCCTCGCCAGAGCTGCGAAAACCTCCAACAGCTGGCCCATCTCCCGCGCTCCCGCGACCCGAATCGCCGCCACGCTCGCCCCATCCCCCACCTTGATCCCGAGGTCGGCTGCGCTCAGAGCGGACTCGTCAGTCACATCGTCGCCCGCATACAGGACGATGTCGGCCCCCGTCATCTCCCGCAACCTCGCCACCGCCTGGCCCTTCGTCGCCTGACCCAGAACCGCTTCGAGCGCCTCGTCACCATCGAGCACCCGCGCTCCCCGAGCCCTCGCCACCACTCCCGCAGCGTCCCGCAACGTGCGGCCGGCGGCGCGGTCCGTCATCGTCCGTGTGTGGAGGACAACACCGGTGGGCTTGCGCTCGACCCAGGCACCGTCGCGTGCCAGCGCCTCGAAATGACGGACGATGGCGGCCAGCACCTCCTCCTCCCCCTCACCTGTGGTGTCGCTCGGTAGGAGTTCCAGCCCCCCGTCGCGTAGCCGCCCCCATTCCGCGCCATGGGAACCGACAAGGATCACCCCGTCGGGCGCCTGTGCCCGCTCGGCCAAGTCCGAGAGTCCCCGTCCCGAGACGAGCGCGAGATCCACCCCGGCCCTGGCGAGGTCGGCGAGGGCGTGGCGCGCCTGAGGGACCATGGCGGAGTCCGCCGGGTCGAGGCAAAACGGCGCGAGGGTGCCATCGAAATCGAGGGCCACCAGCACTTTCACGAGGAATGCCCCAGCGTATCGAGGAAGCCAGCCGCCCACCGGCCCACGTCATGCTCCTTGACGCGACGGCGCAAGGCCCCCATCCGACGGCGGCGCTCAGCGGGGTCCATCGTCGCAGCGCGGACCATCGCCGCCTTGACTTGGTCAATGTCGTTGGGGTTGATGAGCAGGGCCTGGGTCAGCTCGTCGGCAGCGCCGGCGAACTCAGAGAGCACGAGCACGCCGCCTCGATCCCACCGGGCCGCCGCGTACTCCTTGGCAACGAGGTTCATCCCGTCGCGCAGGGCGGTGATGAGCATGACATCGGCAGCAAGGAAGAGGGCCACCATCTCTTCGAAGGGAATGGCCTGGTGAAGGTATTCGACGGCCGGATGACCCAGCGTCGCATGGTCGCCGTTTATCCGCCCGACAGTCGTCTCAACATCGTCGCGCAACACCTGGTAGGCCTCAACGTTTCCCCTGGTCGGGGAGGCCACTTGGACAAGGACTGTGCCGGGGGCGTCGAGCCGACCCTCGTCGAGGAGCTCGCCGAAGGCTTTGAGTCGGTGGCGGATGCCCTTGGTGTAGTCCAGGCGGTCGGCGCCCAAGAACAGGGTTTGAGGGTTGCCGAGTTCACGGCGGATCGTGTGCGCCCGGCGGATGGTCTCGGGCCTGCGGGCAATCTCATCGATGCCGGCGAAGTTGATGGAGATGGGGAAGGCCTTGGCCCGCACACGCCGTTCCACGGGGCTGGCCGGGGACACCTGGATGGTCTGCCCGCGAACGGTCAGCCCACAGATCCTCTTGACGCAGTCGCGGAAGTTCGCCGCGTCGCCGGCTCGTTGGAAGCCGACGAGGTCCGCCCCCAAGAGCCCGTCAAGGATGAGTCGACGCCACGGCAGCTGGGAGAACAGGTCCACGCCGGGGAAGGGGATGTGGAGGAAGAACCCGATCTTGACGTCGGGCCGCATCGCCCGCAGCATCCTCGGGACCAACTGCAGCTGGTAGTCGTGAACCCAGACAGTCGCCCCCGATGCGGCCGTCTTCGCAGCCCACAGGGCAAAACGGTGGTTGACCGTCCGGTAGGCCTCCGCCCACTCGCGGTGGTAGACGGGCGGGGTGATGACGTCGTGGTAGAGCGGCCAAATCGTCGCGTTGGCGAACCCCTCGTAGTAGTCAGCGATTTCCCCGGCGCCCAGGGGCACGGGCACCAGCGCGACGTCCTCGGAGACTAAAGGGGGCAGTTCCAGGTTGGGCGCACCAGCCCATCCGACCCACGCCCCCTGCGTCGCGGCGAGCACAGGCTCCAAGGCCGCGACGAGACCACCGGGAGATCTGCGCAGGTCATGAGTGCCGTCATCGTGCACCAAGACGTCGACAGGCAAGCGGTTGGCGACGACCACCAACTCATACTCGGCCCGTTGCGACGTCACGTCCTCCCCCTTACTCCCCCGGCCAGCTTATAAGGTGAGGGGGACAAATGCACCGGTGTCGCGTCGAATCGCGCCCGGGCAAGACCTCAAGGTGCGAGGAGCAGACGATGGCGGAGGCGGCGGCGATCCGCATCCGGGGTCTTCGCGTGGTGCGGAAAAAGGTCCTGGTGATCCCCGGTTTGGACGTGGACGTCGCGGCGGGGGCGATCACGGGACTGCTCGGGCCGTCGGGCTGCGGGAAGTCGACTCTCATGAGGGCGATTGTCGGAGTCCAGATCGTGGAGAGCGGCTCGGTTGAGGTGCTGGGACTCCCGGCCGGCAGCGCTGACCTGCGGCATCGGGTCGGGTACATGACCCAGGAGCCGAGCGTCTATTCCGACTTGACGGTGCGGGAGAACCTGGCGCACTTCGCGCGGATCTATGGGGTGGACCAAGGCAACGTTGACCGGGCGATTGACCGGGTGGACCTCGGTTCGAAGGCGGACACCGTGGTGTCGGACCTCTCGGGTGGGCAGCATTCGCGGGTCTCCCTCGCCGCGTCGCTTGTCGGGGAGCCGGACTTGCTCGTGCTGGACGAGCCGACGGTCGGGCTCGACCCGGTGTTGCGCCGGGATTTGTGGGCGTTGTTCCGCTCGCTCGCCTCCTCGGGGACCACGCTTCTCGTGTCCTCCCACGTCATGGAGGAGGCGGTTCACTGCGACCGTCTCCTGCTCATGCGCGACGGCCACATGCTCGCCGATGGCGTCCGCGACGATCTCTTGGCGGCGACGGGCGCGGCCGACATCGAGGCCGCCTTCCTCGCCCTAGTAGAGCAGGAGGATGGACGATGACGGCCCGTCGCACGTTCGCAACGACCAGCCGGGTCTTGGCTCAGCTACGCCACGACCACCGAACCATCGGGATCATTCTCGTCCTGCCGTGCGTCATATTTGGTCTGATCGCGTGGATGTTCTCTGGGACGGAGTCGCAGGTCGTCGACACTATGGGGCCGCTGCTCATCGCGATCTTCCCGGCAGTCATCATGTTCCTCATCACCTCGGTCGTGACGCTTCGCGAGAGGACGAGTGGGACGCTGGAGCGGCTGATGTCCCTGCCGATCTCGAAAGCGGACTTCCTCGTGGGATACGCCCTGGCGTTTGCGCTGGCAGCGGCGGTCCAGGCGGTGGTCCTTCTCGCGTTCGCTATGGGCGTATGTGGGATGCGGATCGAGGGTCCCGTCGCGCTCATGGGGCTCGTGTCGGTGCTCGACGCGGTCTTGGGGTCGACCTTGGGTCTGGCGGCCTCGGCGCTGGCTCGCACTGAGTTTCAAGCGGTCCAACTCATGCCGGTGTTTCTCATCCCTCAGATTCTGGTCTGCGGACTGCTCATGCCGCGGGCGGCGATGCCTCTGGTTCTGGAGTGGATCTCGCGGGCCCTGCCGTTTACCTATGCAGCCCAAGCTATGGAGAAACTGCAGGTCGGAGCCTCAACCTGGAGCGTCGCCTCGGACATCGCAGTCATTTGTGCATTTATTGCGGGCACCCTGACGGCGGGAATTGTGACTTTGAGGCGCCGGACGGCGTAGAATCCCCGCTGTCCGATCTCCAATCGAGAGGTTCCAACGGAGGATCCCATGAGTTTATTGTCATCACGCAGGCTCGTGCGCGGCTTAGTGGCCGCCGCGGCTGTGGCGGCTGTCGCGTTCAGCGCGATGGCTGCACCCTCAACCCCCGGGGCGTCAGCTGCTGCCGACGCCACGACCCAAGCCGGACCCGACCTGCGCGACGAAATGGTCGCCGGCGCGGAACCGGCCGAGACGTTCGCTGCTGACGACGTCGTCACCGTCATCGTCGATCTGACCAAGGCCACGACCATGGACGTGCCTGGGCTCATCACCGACTATGGCACCGACGGCGACATCGGTGACGAGGCAAAGGCTGCCGCCTACCGCGAGCAGCTTGCCGTCGGTCAGCTCAACGTCAAGAAGGCGATCGCGGGGCTGTATCCCGACGCCGTCTTCAAGTACTCCTACACCAACCTCATCAACGGCTTTGCTGCCAAGATCCCGTTTGGTCTCATTGACCAGGTCAAGGCGCTGCCGGGGGTGGACGACGTGTACCTGGCCCAGACCTATTCCCACGATCAGCTTCGCAGCGTGGATACGGTGGATGGCACCGATGCGGTTAACACCGACTCTGGCTCAGATAACCAGATGGGCTTCAAGGCCGCGTGGGCCGAGGGGTTCACCGGTGCCGGAAAGGTCGTCGCGATCTTCGACTCGGGCATCCGGTACACCCACGAGGCATTCGCCTACATGGATCCCGCGATCACGGCAGCCCATCCCGACAACTACAAGACCAAGGCCGAGATTCAGGCGATCATCAACGCGAACCCGGACATGAACCTGTTCAAGAGTGACTGGGGTTCGTGGTTCCACGGCTTCCCCCAGACGGGCTTCACCCCTGACATTCAGGCTCAGGCCAAGGCCGGTGCCTGGTGGTTCAACGAGAAGGTCCCCTTCCAAGCCAACTACGTTAACGGTGTCTTTGAGGCACGCAGCGCGAACTGGGCCTCCGCGGGCTCAGGTCACGGCACGCACGTCGCCGGCTCTGTGGCTGGCCACCAAGCGCCGGGCACACTCACTGCCAGCCAGGGAGGCGCCGCAGCCGACGCCCAGATCATGTTCTTCAAGATCTTCTCCGACTTCGACCCCATCGGACAGGAATCCGACGAGGCCGTCTTCGCGGCTCAGGACGACGCCGTCACCCTCGGCGTCAACGCCTTCAACCTGTCGCTCGGAATCGCCCACGGCTTCTCCACCTCGAACGTCTACGCGACGGCCGGGTATCAGAAGGCCTACACGCGGGCCCGCGAGCACGGCATCTCGATCCAGCTCGCCGCCGGAAACGACGCGCGCGACTCCATGCCGGGTGTCATTTCCGGGACAGCCAACACGACGTGGCGCCCGAACTCCTACATGGCGGGCCACTCGGATGCGATGTTCGGTCCGATGAGCGTCGCCGCTGCCAACAGCAGCAACGCCGGTCATGGTGCAGCGACTTATCGCGGCATTGCGACCACGACCCTCCAGTTCACTCGGGTCTCCGACGGCGCTCAGGCAATCGCCAACATTGCGGCCCCGGCAAGCCAGGACTTCAACGTGCTGGGCCAGGTCACGGACTACGCCTCACCGGCGAACGTCGCCAGGCTCGAGACCACCCCTCCGGGCCTCCAATCAGTCCTGCCTGGTTCCTACCCGCTCGTCAATGTGGGCACGGTAACCGAGGCAAGCATCCTCGCAGCTGGTGGGAAGACCAGCCTGACCAACGCCCTGGCGGGCAAGGTTGCCCTCGTTGACGGAAGCATCCTCGCAGTCACCCAGACTGCGGCGAATGCCAAGGGATGGGGAACGCTCTCCGCTGCCAGCCGCGCCGCCCAGATTCTCCTCGAAGAGGCTCACCCGACGGCCGTCCTCGCCTGCGGATCTGGAACGACCTACTTCCCCGAGTCCTTCAACTACAGCCTCAAGGACATCCCGACGCTCGGACACATCACGGCGGCGAACTGCACGACCATCCGCAACGGGCTGACCAACGCGGCCAACGCGGCAGGGATCAATGTCAACTTCTCAAGCGTTCGGATCACGGCGGCTGCCGCAGCCAACTCGACCAGCATGGTCCCGGCCTCCTTCACCTCGTGGGGAGTCACCGAGGCTCTGCGGCTCAAGCCAGAGATCATGGCGCCGGGCTACGGCACGTGGTCATCTACCTGGAACAACGACTTCAGCTACGGGACTATGAGCGGCACCTCGATGGCCTCGCCGAACTCTGAGGGTGCCATCACCCTCATCCAGCAGATCCTCGACAAGCGCATCGCCGACGGTGAGATCACCGGGATCATGCGCGGGACCCTGGAGTATGCGGCGCTCGTTGATCAGTACGCCATGTCGAATGCCATCCCCTACGTCGCGTCGAACGGGACCTACTTCTCGCCGCGCCGTCAGGGTGCCGGCATGATCAACGTGAAGAACGTGTTGAACTCACATGTCTCGCTGCGGTCGCTGACTGACTACAACCCGGGTACCGGCGAGTACGCTCGCTCGGCCGTCAACCTCGGCGACAAGTTGGGTGACACTTTCACCATCACCTTCGCCCTGGACAACCGGAACACGACCGCCCGCACCTTCAACGTGCTGGCGGCTCTCGACACCGACAACTACGCCAACAACTCCTCGGGCCGCCCGACTCTCTCCTCGGTGAGCACCACCGCTGGTGAGACGGCCAGGCTCACGGGAGCCACGATGCGGCTGACCGGCGCAACGGTCGGGACCATTGGCAACGGCACCAACAACATCAATCGGTATGCGACCGGCTACGCTCCGGCGACCCTCACGGTTCCGGCGAACACCTCCTCGGTTGTCACGGTCACCGTGGAGCTGGGCGCAGCCCAGATGGCGACCTACGATGCCGCCTATCGCAACGGCATGTTCCTCGAAGGCTTCGTCTTCCTCGACGGCACGCCAGATGAGAAGGTCTCGCTGCCCTTCATGGGCTTCCGTGGTGACTGGAACGCCTCGCCGCCGTTCGACACGATGACGGCCTACGAGTCGCGCACCGGCAAGCCGCTTACCGACATCGACTATCCGCTCTACCACGTCTCGGTCCTCAACACCCGGTCCGGCACGGCTGAGCGGGTTCTCGGCGCCAACCACTATCGCGGCAACGCCTGGAACGGGTTCTTCAACTCGACCTCGGCCTCGTCGCTGTCGACCCCGCGGACCTGGCTGGATACCCAGCGGACCAACGGAGACCTCACGGGCAACAAGACGGCGTTCTCGCCCAATGGCGACGGCCAGTACGACATCGCCTACGCCTCCCTCTCGCTGCTGCGCAGCCTGAAGGCCCTCGAGGTCATCATCCGCGATTCCTCGGGTGCCATCGTCACGACCCTCGGCCCGGAGTACGAGTTCTTCCAGTCCGAGGCTGACGATCCCTGCTCGACCAAGCAGATTGCTCAGACCTACGGGACCAAGTACCTGCGCAACATGGCTTGGGATGGCAAGGATGCTGCCGGAAACGTAGTCCCGGACGGTCAGTACACCTTCGAGGTGCGCGGCGTTCTCGAGAAGGCCTTCATCGACAACCTGGGACATCCGTCCACCGACGCCCTCGTCAAGGCCTACCTCTCCGACGACTCGAACCCGAACGTGCACAAGCAGTCGTTCGCGGTCAAGGTCGACACGGTGGCTCCGCTGGTCTCCTGGGTTGCTACGTCTCCCACGCAGATCCGCGCAGTGGCCAGTGATCCCAGCGGGATTGCCGCTATGGGCCTGTACATCAACGGAACCCTGTCGGGAACCACGCAGGCGATCGGGACCACGACCGTGGACCGTACCTTCACCCTTCCCACGGGCACCAACCTCGCCAACGTTGTGGTTCAGGCTGTTGACTATGCCGGGAACCTGAAAGCACAGGCACAAGCACCGGTCAACCTGAAGGCTGCGCTGCAGGTTATCGTGACCATGTACCACAACATCTACGAGGTCAACAAGGACGCCTTCACGCCCGAGTCCTACGCAGCCCTGGACGATGTCTTTACATCGGCCCGCTGGTGGCTGGACCAGGACATGGTCTCTCAGTCGGTCTACGACCTGCACGTGGCTGATTTCGCGACCGCGGTTCTTGGTCTGAAGCCTGTTGTGGACTTCTCGTCTCTGGATGCGGCGATTGCTGCGGCGCAGATGATGGTGGATAACCCGTCGAAGTATGTGTCGACTCATATGCCGGCGTTGTCTGCTCAGTTGTTGGCTGCGAAGTTGGTGCGTGCATCGGCGACGTCGCAGGCTGTTGTGGATAAGGCGTTTGCTGATCTGATGGCTGCGATCTGGCTGGTCGTTGAGATTGGTGATACCACCGGTCTTGCTGCGTTGGTGTTTGTGGCTAACGGTATGGATCCGTTGCGGTTCACTCCCACCTCGTGGGCTCGTGTGACTGCTGCGCTTGCTGTTGGTAACGCCTTGTTGGCGTCGGCTGAGCCTCGCTTCGACGATGTCGACGCGGCGTTCTTGTCGTTGGCTGACGCCCTGGAGGCCCTGGTGCTGCGCACCGCCAAGGCGGGATTGAAGTCCGCGATTGACGTCGCAGACTCGATCATCGCGACCATCGACGCCTACGTCGCCTCCTCGGTCGCCGGTCTCCCGGCGGCACTGGCGGCAGCCAAGACGGTCTACGCCGACGGTGATGCCACCGCTGCCGAGGTCTCCACTGCGCAGGCGAACCTGTTGACCGCCATTGCTGCGGCAAGGCTGAAGGCGACCGGGTCGCCGATCCTGCCAGCAGCGGTCGCGAGTGCCCTGGTGCTGGACGCCAAGGCTGCTGCCGCTGCGGTGACAGGCAAGGCTCCCGCCTCGGTTACCAAGGTGTTCGCAAAGGCCAAGGCTGCGAAGATCGCGGGCAAGACCGTGGTCGGCTCGAAGCTGAAGGCCAAGGTTGCTGCCTGGTCACCCAAGGCGAAGCTGTCGTTCCAGTGGTACCGCAACGGCAAGGCCATCGCCAAGGCCACCAAGGCCACCTACACCGTTAAGGCCACAGACAAGGGCGCCAAGCTCACCGTCAAGGTCACCGGCAAG
>WQYN01000079.1 GCA_009781225.1 Micrococcales bacterium
CCGTTCGCCTCGGCAATGAGGGAGTCGAGATCGGCGATGAGGGTCGCCCAGGCGTCTTCCAACCGGTCGGGGGCGAGCCTGGCGAGGCGGATGTAGGTGTTGCCGGCGTTCTCCAGGGCGCGGGCGTCGCCTTGAGCCAGGCCGTCGGCATCAATGTCCCGCGCGGAGGTGTGCATCGCGTCGCAGTAGGCGTCCCGAGAAAAGGTGAGCCCAGGGTCGGGAGGTGGTTCGTCTGAAGAACAGCCGACGATGGCGGCCGTTGCGATGAGGCAGGCGGCGGCGGTTCGCAGGGCGGTGCGCCACGCGGTGACTGGGCCGGTCATGGGGTCAGGGTGCGATGGGGCAGTAGGTGTCGGCGATGGATGCGAGCTGTTGCCAGTAGGTGGTGACGTCGGAGAGGGCGCCACTGGCCTCGGGAGCCTCCCAGTCGCCGAGTTCCGAGCCGAGTTTGATCGCGTCGATGGCGTCCTCGAAGGGGAGGTTCAATCCGCCGCAGTCCGCCTCGGCATCGGGGGCGAGGCCGAGGCAGTCGGAGTTGGCGATGTCGGGGATCGCGGCGGCGCCCTGGAGGGCGGTGCGGAACAGCTCGTCGTAGCGCTTGTAGTCCTCGGTCGACAGGGCGGTCCAGTCGAGGTAGGTGTCGAGGGCGAGGTCCCCCTCCATGAGGTCGCAGAACTCGACGGCTGTGACGTCGATGGTCGCGGGAGGAGGTGCCTTTGTTGTCGCCTCGCGCTGGGAGGAGGTCTTCGAGGCTGCCGCAGCGTGGGTGACCTTGGTAGTCCCCCCACCTCCGCCCTTGGAGAGAGTAAGAACTCCGGTCATGGCACAGACGGCGAGGGCAACAGCGACAACCGCAGCGACTCCGGCGAAAATCAACGCCGTTGGCCGCTGGGGAGTCGGATCCGAAGAGGGCATCACCCTGTCAGCCTAACGCTTCCGCCCGGCGCTCCCTCGCGAATCCTGGCCCGGCGCTACCTCACGAACCCAAGGTCCGCCATCGTGCGCAAGACTCACGAACCTAAGGTCCGCCATCGTGCGCAAGAATCGCTCAGCCTACGACGCGGACGACCCAGGTCACGAGCGAGTGCAAGATCCCGGCGATTAGCCCCGCCATGGGGAAGGTTAAGACCCAGGCACCGATGATGTTTCCGGCGACCCCCCAGCGCACGGCGGACAGGCGTTGGGTCGCGCCGACTCCCATGATCGAGGAGGTGATCGTGTGGGTCGTGGAGATGGGGGCGTGGAAGAGGTAGGCGGCCGCGTAGAGGACGGAGGCGCCGACGGTCTCGGCGACCACCCCTCGGGCGGGATCCAGCTCGATGACCTTCCGGCCCAAGGTGCGCATGATCCGCCAGCCGCCCGCGTAGGTGCCCAGGGAGATCGCGCCGGCAGCGCAGGCCTTGATCCACAGGGGGATCGGGTCGCCCGCCTCGTGCCAGCCCATGGCGACCGAGGCCATGAACATCACGCCCATCGTCTTCTGGGCGTCTTGGAGGCCGTGGCCCAGGGCCATCGCGGAGGCGGAGAACACCTGGCCGTAGCGGAAGCGACGGAACAGCTTGTGTGGGTTGGCGCGGCGGAAAAGCCACATGACGCCGAGCATCGCGAGGAAGGCGAGGGCGAAGCCGACCACGGGCGAGGCGATCATCGGAATGAAGACCTTCTCGACGATCTTCCCCCACTTAACGGAGGCTCCGGCGCCGGCAGCGTGGGCCGCGATCCCCGCCCCGGCGAGCCCGCCAATCAGCGCGTGGCTAGAGGAGGAGGGCAAGCCAAACCACCAGGTTATGAGGTTCCAGGCGATCGCTCCCAACAGCCCCGACATGACGATGACGAGCTGGTCTTGGGTGCTCACGGAGCCTAAGTTGAGGATGTCCTCGGCAATCGTCTTCGCGACCGCGGTGCCTAGCATGGCGCCGGCCATGTTCATCACCGCAGCCAGCAGGAGGGCCGCCCGGGGGGTAAGCGCCCGCGTGGAAACCGCAGTCGCGATGGCGTTGGCGGCGTCGTGGAAGCCGTTGGTGAAGTCGAAGCTCAGCGCAACGGCGACGACCAAGAGGGCCAGGGCGAGTTCCACGGCGGTCAGGACTCCTTGACCGCGATGGTCTCGACGATGTTCGCGACCTTCTCGAAGGCATCAGCCGCCGACTCCAGGGTCTCGATCAAGTCCTTCATCTTCATCAGCCGCACGGCGTCGGTCTCCGACTCGAAGAGCGAGGCAATGAGGGCGCGGTGGAGGCGGTCCGCCTGGTTCTCCATGCGGTTGACCTCGACCCAATAGCTCTCGAGGTCGCCCATGGAGCGGAGCTTGGGCATGGCATCGGCGGTGAGCTGCGCCATCGACCTCAGGATGCTCACCTGCTTGACCACCTTCTTCGGGATGCGCTCGATCCGATACAAGACGATGTAGTCGGCCGCCGCCTCCATGAAGTCCATGCAGTCGTCGAGCGCGGCCGCGAGGTTGTAGATGTCATCCCGGTCGAAGGGAGTGATGAAGGTCTGGTTTAGCCGACGCATGATCGCGTGGGTTGCGTCATCGGCATGGTGTTCGATCTCGCGGATTTGCGCGGCGAGGTCCACCTGGGTTTCGGAGTCGGCGGAGATCATCTCCTCCAGGACCTTGGAGCCCGTCACGAGATGCTTGGCCTGGGCAGCAAAGAGATCGAAGAATTTGGTATCGGAGGGCGTCAGCTTCAAGCGCACGTCGCTTGCCTTTCTCGCCGCAGTGGTGATCGCGGGAAATGTCCGGGCGGGCTCGCGCGAGGCACGAGTCCGCAGGTGAGCGGGTCCGCCGGGTTGCGGGTGAGCCAAGTCGGTTGGCCCCCCGGCGGGAATCGCCGGACCGCAGAGCGCCTGTCGGCGCGATGGCCGCTCGTGGCGGCTTTTGGTGGAGCCCGGGGCTACCGCGATCCGGCGACGCGTACCACAATAATCCCTCCCCACGCCCACGCAGCGTCCCCCTCCGCGTGTCGAAATCGCGCACGATGGCGTCGCTTGAGTTGGTGCGATAGCGTCGGGCACGTGGGGGCTTGGAGAGCGGCGATCGCGAGGGTTGGGCGTGTTGGGTTGGCGGCGCTCGTGGCGTCGCTTGTGCTGGTCGCGCCGGGGGGCGGAGGGGCGCTGGCGGGGCTTGATGCTGCTGGTGGGGTTTCTGTTGAGGTTCCTGTTGGGGTTCTGGCGGATGGAGGACTTGGCGGGGCGGCTGCCGGGAAGACGCCTTCGGTTCTGGGGCTCAACAACGGGTTCGGGTCTGATGCCCGGACGCGGCGGGTCATCACGTGGCTGATGCCGACCTCGGCGCGCCTGACCCAAGTGAGGGTCCTGGTGACCCCAGCGGGTCGAGGGTTCTCCTCCTCGGCGGCTCGGGTCGTCAAAGCCACGTCGACCAGCCCCGGAGGTGCGCTGCGCGGTTACCGCGCGTTCACCGCGCGCCTGACCCGGCTCACCCCGGGGACTAGGTACCTGTATCGACTGACGGGAGTGACGTCATCGTCCGCAGGAAAGAAGAAGTGGAGAAGCGGGGTGTACTCCTTTGCTACGGCTGGCGCTGCGGAGCGGGACTTTGTGTTCCTGGCGCTCGCGGACTCGCAGGGGAGCGCGGCGAGCTACGACAAGTACTGGGGCCACACGCTGCGCCGGGCGGTCGCAGCCCAGAGGTCGGCGGCGTTTGTGCTGCATGCGGGGGATATGGTGGATAACGCCTCGTCGGCCGCCGAGGTGACGGCGTGGGTCAGGGCTTTGGGGGGAGCGCTGGCGTCGCCGGGCTTCTTCCCGGTGCTGGGCAACCACGAGGTGGGGAAGAAGCCGGGGCGGGTGTTTTCGCAGCTGTTTCCGCGGGGCTCGGTGGGGGATTTGCCGCTGACCTACGCGTTTGAGTACTCGAACGCCCTGATCATCGGGCTGAATACGAATCGGACCGACGCGGCAACCCTTGCGCAGCTGGGGGACTGGGTGGGGGAGCGGGCTCGGGCGTTTCGCGCGCGGGGGGAGGGGGCTGGGGCGGGTCGGGAGAGGTTCGTCATCGTCCTGCTTCACAAGTCGCCGTTCGGCGGGTGGCATTCGGGGGAGACGTTGGAGGCGAAGGGGGACACGGGGACGCGTAACCTGCGGCGATACTTGGCGCCGCGGCTGGAGGAGGCGGGCGTGGACCTCGTGATCGCGGGGCATGACCACAACTACATTCGGAGTTTTCCGATTCGGGCGGGGGAGCCGCAGCGGGATGTGGCGGGGGCGCGGATCTCGGCGGCGCGGGACGGGCTGGTGTACATGATTCCGCGCAACTCGGGCGGGAAGACCTACCCGGTGGTGCCGACGTCCGCCGAGGTGCGGCCGTGGATCAATCGGCTGTGGAACCCGGGGTTGCGGACCCTGGATCCGTCGAGGGGGGTGTATGCGTCGGTTCGGGTGACGGCGGCGGCGCTGGAGGTGGTGGCGTGGACTGCGGGAGAGGTTGAGATCGACCGGTTTGAGGTGACCCATGACGGAGCTGGAGGGTGAAGGCGGAGCATTGAGCGCACTGCGTTGTCAGGCGGCGATGTCATTGTGAGGTGTCAGCCCAGGTCAGAGGCCATTTACGGGGCTGAGGCGGCGTGATGACACGGCAGGTCACCCCTATGGATTAGACATCGCTGTGGCAGGGTAGACTGTCCGCGTGACAACGCTGGGCCCTGACACCGACCCGAAGGGTTGTTAGGTCTCCCCGACCCCTGAACTCACACTACGTCCTGACGATTACACCAAGGAGGCAGTGAACAATGGCGGACCCTGTCATGCCGGGGTTCCGTCCCATCAGCGAGCGCCAGACCGGCGAATCCATGGGGGTACGCCCGGCGTGGTATTCGCGGTATGGGCTCTTACTCCGCCACTCGGCAAGCGAGGTTGCGCACCCGGCCAGGGACTCCGGGCAGCGCGGCATTCCTTCCTCGCTCCGAGGTGGCGCGGTCGCGGACCCACTTGCAGGGGGCAAGTGAACTCGCGACACTGGCGGGCGGTTGGGGCGGCGCGCATGGGGCCGCCGCTTCAGCCGCCCGCCGCTTGTCTTGGCGGCTGGGTGCTGGCCGGTCCCTGCCAGCCCGCCACCCCGCCTCTGCCAGCGTTATCACGAAACTTGGGAGTGCTCTGCCAGGTTTTGGGGCCCCAAAAACCTGGTGTAGCACTCCCAAGTTTGCGGCGGGGCCTACCGAACGCGGGTGGGCACGGCCTTTCGGATCGGGCGGGCGGTAGGAAGGGTCCGAGGAACACCGGCGCGGCCAATGACCCGAGGCTCGGCCGTGGGCTCGGTGCGCGATAGCAGCTTCGACATCGAGACCTGAGGCTGGGCCTTGCGGGCCACGCCATAGGTCTGGAGCAGCGGCATCACCGTGTCGACAATCGCGATCAGGTCCGACGGCAGCGACGTCGGCAAGAAGGTGAAGCCGTCGCAGGCCCCCGCGGTGATCCAGGCGTTGACCATCTCCGCCAGACCCGCCGCAGTACCTGCCCACACAACGCCCCGACCCAGCGGAGCAGCCGTCATGGCTTCGACGATCTCGCGGCGCGCCTCGGCGCTGCCCACATCCTCGCCCACACAGGTCGGAAGATCAACGATCACCTTCGGCTCACGCCCCATGCGTCCGGCCTTGCGCGCCACGGCGTGGATCTCGCGTCGAAGGAGCAGAGAGTCGGCCATGTCCTTCACCACCAGGCGCACGATGTCGGCCCTCTGGGCAGCGAAGATGATCTCCTCGCTGGACACGGCAGAGACGACAAGCAGTGGCGCGACCGGCGCGACCGACCTCCCATTGACGCCCGGCCGGGCGTCGTGGCCCCGAAGCCCTGCAGCTCGCCCTTCCCGAATCCCGCGGGCACGCCGAGCCCGAGCCAGCGAGCCGATCTGGGTGCGGGGAGTGCCGTCCTCGTAGGCATCCCTGACCACGGCCGTGAGAAGGTTGGCCACGCGAAGGCCGTTCGGACCGCCCGAAGGCAGGTCCAGCTGCCAGGCCAGAGGCCCGGCGGACGCTAGCTCGACGGCAACGAGCCCGTCGAGAAGCTTTTCCGGTTCGATCGCCGCGGCGCGAACCCGGGGAACCACCGCCATTGGCCCGCTTGCTGGAGCGAGCCGAGTCGCGAACCTCAGCGGTCCCGTCCCGGAGCGGCGGCGCCCCGACTGTGGTCCCAGCCCGCCGAGGGTGTCGTCCGCAATGAAGAAGTCCAAGGACCCACGCTGGGCCGTCCGGGCGAGCCGAGCTACCTGGTCAAGGTCCGGGCGGCACGGTTCGAAGTCGTGGTCGTGATCGTCGGGCCTGGAACCGAGGCGCGTGATGGCGTCGGTCAGTTCGAGGCCAAAGGTGTGCTGGTCACGTCGTAGAGGTGCTGTCATCGTCATCGTCCCCCATCGTTGATCAGCCGCGTGGGGCGACGCGAGCAATGCCTGCTAGCCAGGGGCGATCCGGTGGAAGGGTGCGCGACAACGCAACCATTCACTGTGGGGCCCCAGTACGGACAAGGACTGTCCGTACCATGAGAATAGGCGGACCCGACGGAATCTGTCAACGCTCCAGGTAGGCCGCCCAAGCGCTGTCGGGCAAGGCCCCCCAAGGCGGTCCCGACGCTGTCGCGTGAGAGGTTGCGGCGGGTGGTGGTGTCTGGTGGGCTGCCTCGCGGGGAACGCCATAGGGCGCGCAGTCCGGCTTGCCAGATGAGGTTCTGGGCTTGCGAGGTTGACTGTGCTCCGGGTGTCGGCGTACCGTGACTCGTCATGCGGCGTTAGGGTGGCAGAAGCGCCGCGGCTCCGCGGCGGGCGTGGCTGGACAGTTCATCAGAGTCCGCCTAGTGGAGGTGAGGGCGCACGGCGCTGCGGCCCCACCGCAGGCCACAGGACGAAGGGAGAGGCAGCGTGACAGTGCCCGTCTTGTCAAGGAGGCGTGAGCTGAAGAAGCTTGAGAAGGAGTACGGGGCCGCGGCGAACACGGTCCGTCTTGTCGGCATGGGCGCCCACGAACGCGGCGTAATCATCCGGGGCAACGGCGGAGCGGCAATTGCACCCGGGACAAGGAAGCTCCGCGAGTCGGCGAGGACGGGGTGATTCGGCCTCGGAGCTTTTGAGAGGATGTCCGAGGTGGGGTCGCGCGGTGACCATGCGAAGCTGCTGATGGAGGGCGAGTTCATGCTCTCGCTCCTTGAGGATCCTGCTTGGATAAACAGGCGGGTGGAGAACATCCATGTACTTGGCCCTGCTGGTGACTTGAGAAGGACGTCGCTCGACATCAACGTGCAGGAGCTTGTCCAGAGAGCCAACGGCAGGTTCGGACAGGGGCGCATTCCGATCCATCTGGGATGGCAGCAAAAAGGCCTGACGTTGGACTTCAGTGTGTGGGGGCCAGATGGCGAGTCGACGTCACTTTGGTCTTCGGACAGAGACTCAGCGGTCGCGTTTGGCGTCCTGCTTGCCATCGTCAAGGAGGACGCCCCAGAACTGGCGGCCGTCTTGTCGGAGTAGATACTGGATCACCTGTGGGGCGTGTGCCGAGCCTTGCCAGAGGCGCCGAGCGAACCGCCAGCGAGCTACTGGCGTGGCATCAGGGCAGCGCCTCGCCTCTCCGGAAACGCGAGGACCGGGGAGCAATGGCGTGAGCTTATGGGCATACCCCGCTTCGCAACACGACTCGACCAGGTGGCGGTCAGTTATCTCCCGATCATCGGGGTTGACCCAACGGGGCGAGACGAGATGATGGTCAAATGGGAACTTCTCACAGGTCGGGTGTCCAAGGGCTGGAGTCGCGAACCGAAGGCCAGCGAGCGCCTGGGGCTCGAGCCCATGGTCCTGTCTTTCCAGATCGATGGCGAGATGGAAGCCAACCGGGAGCATCTTCGGATCCACCTGCCAACCGAGCTGCAGGTTGCCGCCGCTCCAATAGCAGTGATTGATGAGCCGGGCGGTGACGATGACAGTCGGGACGACCGGCAGAGCCAGTGGATGACCGCGGCGTGGAGCAGGTCGACGCGTGATCGCGCGATCGTCTACCGCGTCAAGTCCGACGAGCCCATCGACTACGATGTCGTGCTGGCGGTCCGCCCCAAGCTTGATGGGTTCGCGGCTCCGGCGCTTTTCGGTCTCTGCCTTGGCATCGCGGTGTTTGCCATGTTGCTCTTGGGGTACTTTGTCGACGGACTCCCCTGGGTTCGCTCCGTCAAGGATGGATCGGCACTGAGTGCCGCGATGTCGATTCTTGTTCTGGGAGCGACGACCATTTCGGGAGTCTCGGTCGTCCGTGATCGGGATCCCGCACGCCTTCGCGTCCTACCGCTGCTCCGTCGTTTTGTCTTGGGCGCGTCTTGCTTGTCGCTCCTTGTCGGCTTGATGACTGTCATCTACATGCGCGTCATCAGGTTTGGCATACTTGCGGTCCTGTGGGCGGTCGCACTGGCGGGCCTGCTTGCGGCGGCGGCGTGGCTGGCGGCGTGCTGGCTAAGGACGGCAAGCGACGCGCGAAGGATTGATCGAATTGAGGATCGAACCGTCAGACTCCAGGCCCTTCGAGAGGACCTGTTCTGGCTCTGAGGCGCCGCATCCAGACCACCGGGGGACCGGTTCGTTTCCCGCTGTCGGCGACGTTTGCGCCTACGGTCTCCGCCGGTCCGCGTTGGCCCGTGAAAGGATTGGGGCTCCTTGGGACATGAACCTGTTGTGAACACTTCAGTCGCGGCGCCGCTGGCCTCGCCTCGGGCGCGCGTCAGCGATGCGCCTGCCGCGCCTCCGACCATGGCGCAGGCCGAGGCATTCGCTGCCATGTACCGCGAGACATACCCTCGCGTGCTTGGCTACCTGCTGCGTCGCACGGGATCGGTCGCCGAAGCGGAGGACCTCGCCTCGGAGACCTTCGCCATCGCCTGGAAAGCCGCGCACGATGACGTCCCTCACCCCGGGTGGGTATTCGTCACCGCACGCAATGTGTTGGCCAATCACCGACGGGCGGCCGTTCGAGTCTCGGAGCTGCAGATGCGCGCCGAGGGAGAGCTGCGAACAGGGCGCCTGCCTGGGTTCGCTGTCCCTCGCGAACCGGTCAACGCGGAGACCCAACGGCTGCTGGCCGCGATGGACCTCCTGCCGGAGGCGCAGCGAGAGCTGCTCGTCGCCCACTACTGGGACGGGCTGACGGGGGCCGAGTGCGCCCAGCTTGCGGGCTGTTCGCCTGCCGCCACTTGGATCCGTCTCCACCGGGCAAGGCGAGCACTGGCCGAACTCTTCCTACAGCACCCTGAGCTGGAGTAACGCCGCGATGTTGGGTTCACACCTCATCCACTAGCTACAACCAAGGAGCAGAATCATGGACCTTCGCCAAGCCAACCCGATCCCCACCGAGCCCACGGCAGAACCTCTGTCTGACCGAGCCCGCCTCGAGCTTGCTCACTACATGGCCGAGGCGGCGGAGGCCGAAACAGCCGCGCCTGTCCCCAGCGCCCGCCGTCCCGTCCGTCGATTTGTCGTGATCGGGGCCGCCACCGCCGCGGCTTTTGCTGCCGGCGCGATCGGAGTCCTCAACATCCCCGGCCAGACTCCCGCCCCTGCCGAGGCAGTCCCCATCACGGCCCACGTGGTCAGCGCTACCACCGTCGACGCCCCCTGGGGCCAGGAGGCCACCCTCGAGCTCCCCTTCCCCTCAGAGGACGGCTTCTTCGGAATGATCCGTCTCGCGGCCCAGGAACCGGGAGGTCAGTGGTTTGCCACCGGTGATGAACTCGTCTTCGAGCCCCAGGACGACGGCTCCTTCCTTCTCCCGTCTGTCCCCGGGTTCCCCGGACCCTTTGGCTTGAGGCCGGTTCAGGTGTTGCCGTCCCCCGCTGACTCCGACGACCCGGACGACAAGAGCGTCCAGAGCTTCTCGGTCTCTGTTGGAGACGAATCCGACGGATGGTCCGTCGATTTCATAAACGAGGCGACAGGCCAGGGCCTCGCCTTCACCCTCGCAGGCGTCCGGTCGGGAGGCGCAAGCGGCGGCGGTGGAGAGGTGAGCTTCAGCGAGGGGGATCAGGTCGACGAGGATGGAGCGATCACCGCCGAGGACGTGGTTGTCCGCAAAGGAGTAATCGCCTCTGGAGAAGTGGCCGTCACCACGGAAGAGCCAGCGTCAGGTGGGGGCGGCATCTTCATGAGCGGCACCGGCTCCGACACCTCCACGTCCTTCCACTGGGTCACGGCCGAAGACGGCACCACCTACTTCGTAGCCTGGGCCACCGGCACCGACCGCGCCAGAGTCCTGAACTCCCTGAACAACCTCGAAACCCAGACCATGCTCCCCTAGCGCCCCTTCTCCGCAAGCGCTGACACTCCACCCAGGCGGGGCGTGTAACAAACGCCCCGCCTCTCGACATAATGGGAACGTGGACGCCACAAAGACACCGCTGAATCCACCGCCACCTGACCCCACGACCCCCCACCCCGACCCCGCAGCATCCTCAACACCCGATGCCGCTTCCCGACGTGGATACCAACGCCCGTTGGTGATCGCAGCAACGATCGCTATAGCCACCGCCCTCCTCCTGACGGGGACCTACCTGGCTCAGGACGCGCCGCGAGTCCCAGAACCAGCGGAGTTGGCACCTCAGGCGGGCTCGCCCGATGTCCAGGGAGACAAACCGGAACCAGCCGAGCAGGCCCTTGGGGCGGACTCACTCGATTTCCCGGGAGAACCGGACGCTGAGCCAACCGAAATCCCTTTCCCCGACACCATCGCGGCGACGGTGATCCAGGTCACAGGGGCCGACGCCCCGTGGAGCGAGTCGATCACCCTCGAAATGCCACAACTGCTCCGTGACGACCGCACCGCCCTGATACGGATCTGGTTTCGGGGTCCTCGTGGGCTTCCCTTGGAGCCGAACCAGAGGGTCGAGTTCACCCGCGATGTTCCGGGCTTTGCTTCCTACACTCTTCAGGGTGAGGCCGAGCTGGTGCTCCTATGGGAGAATTCCGCTTTCCCCGCCGACGCAGACCACGGGACCGACGAGTACTGTGCCTTTTCGCCCGACGAGCCGGGTGGTGTTGACCGGTTTCTCGAGATCGAGGACCTTTGTATGACCCCCCTCCTTGGGTCGACCAGTATCCCCGCCAGCTTGTTCGGCCCGGAGTTCCCCGCCGATGGGGAGCCTGACCTCTTCGCCGAGGAAGTCGCAAACCTCCCAGAGCCCCTCTACGAAAGGGCGAACAGCGCCTATCCCGTGGACCTCGAAGTACCGGGTCTTCTTGTTGCCGTAGTCACCATCTATGACGGCCCCGACTTTGAAGCCTTCTCGCTCCAGGTCGTCACCAGTAACCCGGAGGCAACCCGCGAGGCTCTCACCGCTTTGACCACCAACAGTGACGGTACGTGGGCACCATTGCCCGCAACGCCCCTCATCGCAGTCCCGTCACCCGCCGACCTCGAGGAGTGGTACCCGCTCACCCGATAGCGCACCACCCACCACAAGCCCCGTCA
>WQYN01000080.1 GCA_009781225.1 Micrococcales bacterium
CACCGCGCTCCACGACAACGCCACAGAACTCGAGGTCGGCGTCCCAGCAGTCGGAATTCCCGGCGCCGCAGGAACCGTGGTCACACTCCGAGCACCACCAGCAGCAGAAGTACCCGACGCGTTGTAGGACTTCAGCGTGAAGCTGTAGGTCGTGCCGGCCGACAGGCCCGTCGCGGTGTAGGTCCGCGCGGTAGTCGAACCGATCTGAGTGCCTCCGCGCAGCACGTAGTAGCCGGTAGCCCCGGTTACCGCGTTCCAGGACAGCACCGCCGAGCTTGCGGTGATGCTCGAAGCTGTCGGAGTCCCAGGCGCCGCAGGAACCGCAGCCGCCGTGGTCACACTACGGGCACCACTGGCAGCAGAAGCGCCGGTGGTGTTGTACGCCTTGAGTGTGAAGCTGTAGGTCGTGCCGGCCGACAGGCCGGTCGCGGTGTAGGTCCGCGCGGTGGTCGAGCCGATCTGAGTACCGCCGCGCAGGACGTAGTAGCCGGTGGCCCCGGTTACCGCGTTCCAGGACAGCGTGACCGAGTTCGTGGTCGGCGTACCCGCCGTCGGAGCCCCAGGCGCCGCAGGAATCGTGGTCACGCTTCGGGCGCCGCTGGCCGCAGAGGCACCGGATGCGTTGTAGGACTTCAGTGTGAAGCTGTAGGTCGTGCCAGCCGACAGGCCGGTCGCGGTGTAGGTCCGCGCGGTGGTCGAGCCGATCTGAGTGCCGCCGCGCAGCACGTAGTAGCCGGTGGCCCCGGTTACCGCGTTCCAGGACAGCACCGCCGAGCTTGCGGTGATGCTCGACGCTGTGGGTGTGCCAGGCACGGCAGGGGCCGCCGACGCCGGCACCGCGCCGACAACCGCAAGGGCGGCTACGGCGATAGAGGTGATGATAGGGAGGGACAGTTTTCGGGTTTTCATTGGTGTTGCCATTCGTTGTTCGGTCGCTTGGGGGGCGAACATCGTGCATTGGACTTCAGCGGCGCAGTGCGCAAGGCCTCGCGATGCCCTGGCGACTGAACCATCTGTAGGTCTCCCACGAGGAAGAGCTGGCCGTCGCTGGCTCAGCCTCCTCACAGGATCCGTTGAGGCTGAATCGTAGCACTCACACCATCAGAGACCCGCCACCGTTCCCACGCACCCCTGCTGACTCTCTACTCCGACTTGTCGGCGACTGCGGTGTCTGACGTGCTCGGCAGCGAGGAGCGCGTCACAGAGTCTCCTTCAGGATCTAGCATCATCATGCTAGTCTCGGTTCGTGAAGACACTTACGATGACCGAGTTCAACCAACGGGTCTCTCTGGTTGCACGCGAAGTGATCGAGTCCGGCGAGGCCATCCGTGTCACCAACCGGGGGCGGGCGGTGCTCCGTCTGGTCCCCGAGCCGCAGGGGGACCGCGGTGCTCTGGACACCCTGATCTCCTCGGGCCTCGCCACCCCGGCCGGCCGGTCCCACCAGATGATCGGGCGGCGTGAGCCCATCGCACTCTCACGCAGCCTGGATGACGTGCTGACCGAAGTCAACGCAGATGCCGCCTTCTAGGACGTGGTACGTCGACTCCTCGGTTGCGCTACGGATACTGCTTGGTCACAGCCAGACCGCGATCGACTGGTTCGACGAGCAGGCCGGGACAGGTGCAGCTTTCGTTTCCTCGCGGGTTCTCGAACTGGAGATGGTGCGGGTGTTGCGGCGCGAAGCCCTCGACCCTCGGCTCGCGACGGACTTCACCTCCGAGCTCACCCTGTTGCGGCTGGACGACGCCCTCGTGCGCGAAGCAGGAGCGATCCGGCCGCACATCAAGTCGCTCGACGCCCTGCATCTGGCCTCCGCCCTGCGTCTCGGCCCCGGAGAAGTCACGATTGTGACCCACGATGGCACGATGACGAGAGTGGCCGAGTCGCTGGGATTCGACGTCCTGGACCCAGTGACCTGATCCGAGACCGAAACTGCCTCCCCGGCTTCCGCGCCCGCCTCTGGGTGGCAGCCCAGGTCGTCCGAATATGCGATAATCTGACGCATGCCCACCGTGGACCTTCGCGACCGAAACCAGATCACCCTGCCTCTTGACGTTCGCAGAGCCTTGCACGTGGAGATCGGTGACCGCCTTGACTTCCAGGTTGCCTCAGACGGCACGGTATCCGTTCGTGGCCTCAAGTCCATCCCTGCTGACCAGGCGTGGTTCTGGACACCTGAGTGGCAGGCCAAAGAGCGGGAAGCCGACGAAGCCTTGACATCGGGGCGCACGATCACCTTCCACTCGGTTGAGGAGATGGACGCCTACCTCGACACCGTCGCCAAGAAGACCGAGGCCTTCTGAACAGCATGGTTCCGACATACGAGTTCCTTGACCCGATTGCCGCCGACTGGAGTCGCCTGACCCCGACACAGCGAGCCCAGTTCCGCACAGCCCGCGACCAGATGATCTCCGACATGATGGCGGGACGAGGCTTCCGCAATGGGCTGCGCGTCAAGGGCATCCAGGGAGCTGGCGGCGTCTTTGAGATGACCTGGTCACCCAACGGCAGGGCCACATTCTCTTACGGACCTCAACTGCGACCAGGCAACCCCCACATAATCTGGCGCCGCATCGGCACCCATGACATCTTCACTCGCCCCTGACCACCCGCGACACCGTCCCAGGGGGGAGGCCTACGAACACGGACGCCGTGCCACCCGACGAGTGGGCCCTGTGGGGCTCGAACCCACGACCTACGGATTAAAAGTCCGGAGCTCTGCCAGCTGAGCTAAGGGCCCTCACCGCGCGGGCGCGCGCGGCGGCTCCCATTGTGCCAGGTTCCTTGGCGAAGAAGCAGCGACCACGGCACCTCGACCGCGGGGCGGGTGGGAGAGACGACTACGCGAAGGGGTCGGGTGGGGGAGGATCGGCTGATGGCGGCACCGGGCTGTCCGAAGGTGGGTTGGTCACGGAGGTTGGCGGCGGTTCCGCTAATCCCGGGTTGGCGGCGGAAGCAGCTTCGCCCCCGTCCTCGTCGAAGCGCGCACCCCCGGGCTGGGGCGGCAGCAGGCCGATCACGATGACGGCGGCGATTCCCAGGACCGGGACGAGGCAGAGCAGGGACAGCGCTCCCGGCCGATCGCCGTCATGGCACCGCCGCCACCCCAGGGAGAAAAAGGGGATGGCAAGGAGAATAAGTCCGGCAAGGCTCGTCAGGGCGGCAACGAGACGCCGGGTGCCGATGCCCGAGTTGCCGCCATCCTCGACCCCCGAAACCGACCAGGTCGTCGCGATGGCGAAGAGCCCGAATGGTCCCACACCTCCTCCACCCCGCCGCCCCGTCCGCAATCGTCACAGATGCAGGATTGCGAAGCTTGTCCCCAATTCTTGGTTTCTATTTGCCCTGGTCGTGGGCTTGCCGGTTGCGATGGCAATCTGGAGGACGCCCGGGAACCTGCATCTGTGACGATTGCCCTGACCCAACACCTGACCCAACACCTGACCCAACGCCTGACCCAACGCCCGACCCAACGCCCGACCCAACACCTGACCCAACACCCGACCCCATCCCCGACGGCGGGAAGGAACGGCCGGAAGAAACCGAGGCCGGGGGCGTGCTTGCCCGCTGGAGTTGGCCCCCGGCCTCGGGCCCCATGGAGGATGCCGATCCCCGTCCAGGTAGGGGGACCGTCCTCCGGACCAGACCGGGCGCTGCAGTTCGGCCTCAGCCTGGTTTTGGTGCCGTGGTGGGACTGGATTGGTTGACCCGCCAAGAGCAGCCCCGGCTGCTGGGGGGCAACTCCTACCTCCGGCACCTACCGGATCGACGCCACTTGGCATCAATCCGGAGACTCGTCTCCTCTCTTTCTGGAGCAACCCGTGGTCATTCCTTGTCTTACCAACGACAAGACGACCAAGAACACGTAGCAGGATAATAGCCTCTTGCGCCCCCAGAGTCACACAAAGTGAGTGATAATACGCGAAACACGCCCCTGACCAGCATGTTCGCTGGCAGTAACCTCACAGCGAACTCTCCAATTCTCATCTGCTGAACCGGCCGCCGCGGATTCTCCGTGATCTCACCCAATCCACGCCCAGGACGACCAAACCCAGAACAAGTGTTCACCAGATGAGAATCACCACGAAAAGGAATAATCAACCCTTTCCACCCCGTGAGAAAAATCCCAATGACAAACCGCTATTCGGGCCAAAACTGCTGGGGGGCTGGTGAACAATCCGCGGCGAAAGCGAGGATCGGGGGCAGGTGGTGGATCGCAAGGCGGAGGTCCGCCCCGCTGGCAGCGCTAACGGGGCGCGGCCTACAACGAAGCGAGGCGCCGCCTGACCGCGACCGCATCCGTCGGGGATTGCTCACCAGCCCCCTTGGCAGCCCCAAAAGCCCGTCCACCCCACGAGAACCCCCTCGTCCACCCCACGAGAGAAAAACCCCCCTCACCCAGCCCGCTGCCCCCACGCCGCCCACGCAGACGCCACAATCTCCTCCAGCCCCCGGCTCGCCTCCCACCCAAGCGCCAAACGAATCCGCGTCGGATCAGCGATCAGCAGAGCAGGATCCCCCTCCCGCCGCGGGCAGACAACCGGCGGCACCACCAAGCCAGAAGCCCGAAAGACCTCCGCAACCACCTCGCGCACGGAGTACCCCCGGCCCGTCCCAACGTTGAAGATCGCGTGAGTGCCGCCATCGTCCATCGCCTTGAGAGCGGTGAGGTGCGCTTCGGCGAGGTCCATGACGTGGACGTAGTCGCGGACGCAGGTGCCGTCGGGGGTGGGATGGTCGTCGCCGAAGATGCGGGGCGGCTCGCCCGCGCTCAGCGGCTCGAAGACCATGGGGACGAGGTTGAGGACAGCGGGATCGCCCAGGTCAGGCCAGCCGGCCCCGGCCACGTTGAAGTAGCGCAGGCTCACGACCGACAGCCCCCAGGCACGGGCGGCGGCCCCGGCCATCTGCTCCCCGACGACCTTTGTCTCGCCATAGGGGTTGATGGGACGCAGCGGCGTGTCCTCGGTGACCACGCCCACGTCCGGCATCCCGTAGGTGGCCGCCGACGAGGAGTAGACGAGCTTGCGGACGCCGGCCGCCTCCATCGCGAGCAGCAGCTGCGCCATACCACCGACGTTTTGCTGGTAGTACCAGGCGGGCCGGCTCATCGACTCGCCCACTTGCTTGCGCGCGGCCAGGTGGATGACGGCATCCGCGCCAGCGAGCGCGTCCGTGAGCGGCCCAAGGTTCGTGGTCATGGCAAGATCGAGAGTGACCAGTCGCGCTGAGCCGATGCGATCGGCGCGACCAAAGGACAAATCATCGAGGACGATGACGTCACATCCCTGGGTGGTCAAGAGCCGGACCACGTGCGCCCCGATATACCCGGCACCGCCGGTGACGACGACCCTCACCGCACCTCCGCCCGCACCATCGCCCAGGGGGGGCTCGCGCGTGAACCCCCGTGAACACCCAGGTCAGGTGGTGGCTCGAACCGGCGTCGATCCGGTGACCTCTCGCTTTTCAGGCGAGCGCTTGAGTCTCTCCCAAACGAGCCTAACTGCGCATGCGCAGCCATTCCGGCCCGAAGGTACAACAAAAGGTCCAACAGTCTCCGAGCCATCGTCAAGCCTACACCACGCGTGCCCCGCGCTGCCCTGGCAAGCGAAGACGGCCCAGCCTCCTCCCTGGGGACGTGGAGGAGGCTGGGCCGTGTAGGGGTGAGTGAACGTGTTAGGTAGGTGTGTGGACGGCGATCCAGTCGAACAGTGGTGGTGTGGGTGGTGAACCCCATCCTTCCCACAGCATCCACATGGTGAACCCTGTCTCGTCGATGGCTTCGCGGTCGTGGCCGCAGTAGACCTGGTTCCAGCCGACGTTGGGCCCGTTCATTGAGGGTGTGACTGTCACTGTTGGGACGCCTGTGAAGGGTGTCTCGAACGGCACCCAGCGTTGCTCCCAGAAGCCGCCGTAGTAGTCCTCGAACTCGACGGTGCCGTGGGCTAACTCGATTGGAGTCCCGCCACCACCACTCCCGGGTGGGGTGACGTCAGCTAGCTTCTGGCGTCCGCTGAGAGTGTCGAGCCAGATCGGCATTACGGGCCGTCCGGCTCAGGCACTGGGCTTGTCGCCTCAAGGTAGAGCCGCTTGGGGACAAGGACTGGATCAATTTCGTCAACGGTTCGGATTGTGTGACCGTCGAGCGCGTCAAGTGCGGCAGATGCGTCGGTCGCGGCCTTGTTCCACCCCGCCTGCTTGTTCTCCAAGGCCGTGACACGGTCGGCGAGCGACAAGAGAGCATCGGCTACTTGCTGGAGAGCGCTTGTGGTAGCCAGACCAGACAGGTCGATGCCGCTCCCGGCTAGGACCCAGTCACCGTCGTCGTCTGACCAGATGGCGAAGGCGCCGTGGTCATTGACCCACCACATGTCGCCGCCAGCGGGAGGCTCCGTGGAACCGGCATCTGGCAGATCGCTCATTTCGGCGACAGAGCCCTTGAAGGAGACGCCAGTCGAGACCAGACCAGCGATCCTGTCTAGCTCGCCGCGCAGGCCTGAGATCGAATCGATTGGGTGGGCGTCTGGTGCGGTCAACGAGTCGGGCGCGAGCTGGTCGTGGCGGGAGACGCCGTGGACTCCGCCGGCGGTGATGAGTCGTCCCATCAAGGTGCTCCTATCTGGTGATGTAGATGACGTTGTCTGGTAGTGGTCTTGGGATGGCATCCATGACGTCCTCTGGGATCCGAACGACTGTTAGGTTCTGGCCGTCAGCAGATTCAACGAAGCCACCGACGTCACCCGCCTGGTCAGGGTCACGCCCGTTGACGCTCGTGACGCCGCCGACGACTGTGGCGACCACCGCACCTGCCTTGCCGTCTTTGCCTGGCGGTCCTGGGATGCCGACCGTCACGACATCGAAGACGTCTATGTCGCGGTCAAGGCCTACACGGGTGTGATGGTGGTCGTGGGCCGCTTCGGCGTCAACGCCTATTGATGGTTGGTCGGCGCCTACAGTGGTCCGCCCGTGCACCGTCAGGTGTCCCTCGGCGAGGCACGTCGATGTTGGGCCTGGCGTGTCAACGAACAGATCCCACGCGAAACGTCCAACACGGTCGGCTGTCGCTACGGCGGGGATGTGTACGACGATGGTGCCGTCGCGGCGCAGTGTGCACGTCGATGCCAGGTCGAGCACAAGCGCACCAGCGTCGTCGCGGACCTCGGAACGGATCGTCACATGCCCCTCGTACCGTGGCAGGACAGGGTGCAGTGTCTTTGACCCTTGCCTTGTGGGCGCCTTCCACAGCAGGCCAAAACGGTAGTCCGACCCAGCCTTGACGCGCAGCCCTATCAGCCTTGGCGTCCGGTCGGTCGGATGTGCGCGGCCTGACGTGGCAAGGAGCGGCACGTCAGGCCTCCGTGTCGTCCACGACTGCGGGTTTGACGAATGCTTTCAACGCGGCGATGAAAGTGGCGAACCCTGCTGTAGCGAGAGCGCCGGCGAACCCTCCGGACATGATGCCGATGCCGGCGGCGGCTAGTACTGCGCCGAGGGTTTCGGCGAACGTGGAGATGGACCGTTCGGCGAGGTCTTGCCAGAACTTGGGTTTGGTGAGCATGGCTGGTCCTTTCAACTTGGTGGTTCGATACCGTGGTCGTGGAGGAGTCGGACCAGTTGGGAGGCGCGCTCCTCAGCGATGCGGGCCCTGTAGTCGGCTGCCTGCCGGGCGGTGAACTGTTCCTCGCCGTAGGCCCGGGCGGTGGTTAGATCAGTGCCGGTGTCTTTCTTGCGGGCGGCACGTCGCTTCTCCACGTAGGTGCCGACTTGCAGAAGAACCGGGATGGCAGCGATTGCAGCTGCGATGTTGGTCCAGTCAAGAGCGATGGTGGCGGGCATGGGGGACCACCGATCACGACGGGTCTGGGGCGACTCCTACGCGACCCAACATTGCGCCGCGACCAGCCAAACCACACAGTCCGATGAGCATCACGGTTGCTACTCCCCCACCAGTAGTCCAGTCGCCCTGCTGGGATGCTGACCAGCATATTTCGGTGACTATGAGGACACCGAGGGCGATGGCGCCAGTGGAGCACGCTAGTTTCTCCAGCCAGTAGTTCCCAGAGACAGCGCTGATAGCGCCGGCTAGGCCGGCGATGAGAGCGAAGGCAGCCCAGCCGACACGGAACTGGCCGTTGAGGAGGTCCGCACCTGGAAGCCTTCCTACGGCTATGCCGAACACGCCGAGTAGGGCGACACCGAGGTGGCAGCCAACGAAGAACACGGCGGCTAGCCTGCCAAGGGTTGGCCGTGGGTGGCCCAGTTTGAGGATCCGGGTCATGCTATGGGTCTCACTTTCGATTTGCGGACCCACCGGCCCGAACCTATCTGGAACGCCTTGCCTTTCTCGGCAATCACCAACACAGCCGCGCCCTTCTTCACACGGCTACCAGTCAGCTTCCCGTTGGGGCTGACGCGACGTGGCGCACCCTTTGGGTGGGTGACTACCATGCGACGCCCGGCGTAGACGGCGCACGCTTGCGACCACGTGCGGAACACCTGTGGCCTCCACTCACGGTCAGCCGCGTCGTAGGTCAGACCGTTCTTACCCGCCCTGTATGACAGGACCTGGCTCTTGCCTCCATCGGCAGCGTGTGGGCAACCATCGAGGATGACGTGGACGTGTGTGTCCCAGGGTTTCTTTCCCGGAGCGGGCCTGTCGTCGGATTCCAACCTGATCCACGCTGCTGCGCCAAGCTCCCGCGCGATCTTGATGAACGCTGGCGTGGCAAGCTTCTCGCTGAAGTCGAACGCACCACCCTTGTCGTGGATGCCAGCCGACGCTGCAACACCCCCAGCGTTGTACCCGCCCTGCATGATCAGCCCCGACAGGTCCTTCTTGATGATCCTGGCCTCACGTAGACGCACCTCCATGGCGCGGATCCACACCAGTCCACACCAGCATGTCTTCTTCCCATGAATCACATACTGAGCCATCCCATGCCTCCTAATCGACTGGGCCCCAACAGGCGGGGAGAGGAACGTACCCGGACGTCGCTGCCCAAGAGAACATGAAAAGGGAGATGGTATTCCCCTGGACCGACATTCGGCCGTGCGTCGAGTTGTTTGACTGCCCAAAATCGACCCACCGGTTCACGCCTGCCTTTTCGGCACACTCTGCTGGCAGCGTCGCAATCGGGTGGTACGTCTGAACCGGAGGCGCCGTAGCGGGAGGTGTGAGAAGGCCCCGCGTATACAGGATGCCACCCTTGACCCTCGCGGCAGGCCCAGTAATCGAGAACCCCCAGCCAGAGGCCAACGTGATCGGCAGCCAACCCGTGTCTTCGTCGTCGATTGCGGACCAGCCAGTTGAGCGGCGGACACAGAGTTGGCCAGACCCAGACTTTGTGCCAATCGTGCCTACGGGGACGTTGGGGTCGATCTGCGACAGATCCTGCGGCAGGTCCACCAGAGGCGAGAGTGCGCTCCACACGGCGAAGATAGCACTATCACCATAGGCGTTCACGGTGTACTCTCGACACCACTGTTGATAGCGGCTACGGTTTAGTTGCGTGCCAGTGAAGACTTGGACCCCACGGTAAAACCCATTCGACAGTACGGAGAGTTCGCGATTCTCGACTACGGCCCTGGTAGTTGTTATTGGACTATCAATGATGCCCACGCCGTCTGTATCCACAATGTATGTTGCTGGCGCCCAAAGATCATGGAGGTCGACAGGGCCGTCACTCAGCTTGACGACAGGAATCACGCCCGGGCCGTTTATGGGCCCTGACCGCCAGTTGACTAGGCCAGGGCCTTCTGGTACCTGCCTCACGGCCATTGGATCGAACCCGGCGAACGCGTCAGACGATTTCAGCTTGTAGAGTTCAGTCGCCACGACGGTGTCGTCGAGGGTCGCGGTGACAGTCAGTTCGTCTGACACGACGAGAACGTTTTGGACGTACTTGGTGTACGGGCCAGATAGTTCCGGAGGAGCAGTGTCGCACGTCGCGCCGGCATTGACGTAACCGAAGAGCTTCTCTGGTCCGGATCCCACCTTGGCGTATACGCCGATTTCCCGTAGATCCGTGGCTGTGACGAGACCCTCGTTCGAGACTAGCGTCGTCACCACGGCCTTCGCGCCGTCTTGGTGTGTCACGGACGTGATTGACGCGTCCCCAACCTTCGAGACAAGGCTTGTGCGCTCGCGCGGGTCAGACCCGCCTGGGAGCGTACCGTCGCCCCACTCGGCGCGCGTGAACACGAGCTGGTCGCCGGCGACAGCCGACGAGATCATGTCGAGGCCTGCGGTGGTGGTCACACCGTTTCCAGCTAACGCCATGGCTGCTCCCTTCTACTCGAAAATGACCTGTTCAACACCGAACACTCCGACCGCGTAACCAACGTTGACACCAACTGGGACCTGCTCCATGACGGTGATTTCGTCGCACACCTGTGAGGCGCGTTTGACCAGGTTGAGGATGCGGTAAAACTCAACATCGTCGTCCGGATATGACTGGACAACGACTCGGAAGTGGTGTGGCTCGGCACCGTACTCCCACCACTCTTGGACTACACACTGGTGGTAGTAGGCACTCAGGACGGTCTCGACAGCCCACTTGGTACCAAGTCTCAACAGCAGTTTCGGGGACATCGCGAGCACCTGGCGTTTCGCGTCCGCGCTGGCGTCTTGCGTCCACCATGGGATCCCCAACTCCCATGCGAGTTCGTCAAGCTCATGATCGGGTAGGACGTCAACACGGTTCCACGTGGACAGGTCGGGAATCCTGGCGATCAGCGGGGCAAATATTGTGTCCACGGCGCTCGCAAGACCAAGGCACGTCGGATCCCCGCGCATGAACGCTGGTAGCAGGAGCGTCGTATCCAACGAGTCCAGGGTCATGTCGATCCTGTCGCCCATGGTCAGTCTTCTGAGATGACGACGTTTGCGACCGTTGTGTCCCGCACGGCAATCTCGCTACCTGCCAACGGCGTGTCGGACGGCGAGGTGACTGTCACACGGGTGGCACCGGCTTGGAGGATCCGCTTCCGCAACTGGTCCGGGTTGATTCCCCGTCCAAGGGTTCCGCACTGCCAGTCGTAGTAGTCGTCTATCGCGCCGCCTGGTTCCTCGACAGCACGTTGTACATCACCAGCGGAGGCGGCGGGAACATGGTAGGTGACATCAACAGCGCAGGGCACCGTAGTGGGGCCGATGACGATGACCTGGTCGCCGAGTGGTCGGACGTCGTCTGGTGATAGTTTCGCCTCGACAAGGTCGAGGATGCCCTGTGGCGTTGGGCCGCTGCCACCTCCGCCGGTGACGACGACGACTTGTACGACACCTGGTGCCGCGTTGGTTGCTGCCACGTCTGTGATTGACGGGTCTGCTAGGCGCGCCCAGAACTCGTATCCCAACGTTGA
>WQYN01000081.1 GCA_009781225.1 Micrococcales bacterium
AGTTTTGGTCTATCGGATGAGACTCTCGGGCCTCTTGGGTTCGAGGCGGGCGGACCAATGATCGTGGCCGGCCCGCGCGGCTCCGGAGCGACGACGACGGTGGTGTGTCTGGCACGGGCGGCATGTCGGGCAGGGGCGATCTCCACGGCGGTGCTTCTCGCGCCCCGAAGATCCGTGCTGGAGGGCCTGGCGCTTTGGGACCGCGTGGTGGTGGGCCCGGAGGAAGTCGCCGAGTTCGCACAGGCGATGGCCGCGCAGTTGGACGCAGGGGATGGAGGGGCCTTAGGGCTCTTCATCGAGGCGCTCCCGGACTTCTCAGAGACGATGGCGGAAGGCTCGCTTGATCGCTTGGTGCGCACCGCGGGACGCGCGGGGGTTTTCGTTGTGGGCGAGGGGGAGACGTCCACGTGGTCGCAGGCGTGGACGCTTGCCAAGGGCTTCAAGGCGGGGCGGAGGGGGATTGTGCTCCAGCCCGGGGAGATGGACGGCGACGCGCTCGTGGGGACGTCAACGCCCCGGGCTCGCATGGCGGACTTCCCGGCGGGTAGAGGGTTCTTCATCGCCTCTGGCAAGGTCGTGAAAGTGCAGGTCGCGCTCCCTTAGGGAGTATGAGGCGGGTAGTTCTGCCGGGGTAGTTGATCCCATTGCTGGGCGTTGTCGTCCCTCGTAGCGTGAGGGTCATCAACCAAAGATGCGGATGGCAAAGGGCCCCGCAGGAAGATGAAAGGAACACAAACAATGGCACTCTCAGGAATGGACATCGTCCAGGTCCGCGAACTGGCGGCGATGGTCGGCACGAAGGCAACGGAGCTGGATCAGATCGCCCAGCAGATCACCGGCAAGCTCTCCTCGACGTCGTGGCTTGGGCCGGATGCGACCCAGTTCCGCGCCGACTGGGATTCGATCGGCATCCCCTCTCTCAAGAAGGTCGCCGAGCTGCTCCGCGCAGTGCAGGCGGCAGCCACCAGCAACGCCGCTCAGCAGGAGTCGGCCTCGGCGAAGTGAGGGAGCAGCCCGGCGCGCCGCCGCTAACTCTTCGGAGCGTGCTCTTTGGAGCGTGCGGCGGCGCCCGGGCTCCCCTGTACCCGCCACTCACAGGCGAGAAGGGAGATGAGGACACTATGAGCAATGGCTTCATTGGGATGTGCATTGAGGGCGTCAACCAAACGGCTGCCGCGCTCAGAGCGCAAGCAGATCGGCTTGAAGCTGCCGAACGACGCCTCACTGCGCAGACGGGCGACGCCAACTGGCGCGGTGATGACGCGGACCATTTCCGCACCGATTGGACACAGGCGCATGCGCCGGCGATCAAGGCCGCCGCGGAGCAAGTGCGCCTTGCCACCGAACACGCACGAGGCGCCGTCGAGGCGCAGATCTGGGCCTCTCAGGCCACAGGAAAGAGGCGGTGATTCCAAGATGAGCCCACAGACAGGACTGGTCGGGGCAGATGCCATCGGCCTCAGAGACTTGGCTCAGCAGTTCAGCAACGAAGCGACCGAGTTGGCCAGCGCCTGCTCGGCTGTGACCTCCAGGCTGGGGGACACGTTTTGGGTGGGGCCGCAGGCTTTCGCGTTTAGGAGCGCGTGGTCCTGCGACCACTCTTCTGCCATCAACACTGCCGTTGAGCGGTTGCGGGAGAAAGCATCGCGGCTGCTCAAGGACGCCGAAGAGCAGGAGGCGGCCTCTGCCAGCACGTCGACCATCACGAGGCCGACTGTCCGTCAGATCCCGGCCAACAAAGCCGGAGACCCTCGGTTCTATCTGGATGACAAGCCTTCCGATGGCTGGGTTGGCGATCCCCGGTTCTATCTGGATGGCAAGCCTTCCGATGGCTGGGTTGGCGATCCCCGGCTCTATGAGGACTTCGCCACACCTACCCCTGAGTCCCCCAAGAAACCTTTGCTTCCTAGGTGGACGGGAAGGATCGGAGGAGTCCCGCGGGACGGCAAGGCGATGGGAGGCGACGACTACCCCTATCGGGGTCGAAGCGGCTTCATCACGGAGTTCGGCTACTATGCGGGCAACTGCGTCGACTTTGTCGCCTGGCGCCTCAACGTGCAGGCAGGCATTACCAGCCCGCCCTGGCAGTTCAAGGGGTTCGGCAACGCCGTCCAGTGGATCCAGGGACACGAAAACGTGGCCGACCGAACACCGGCCCTGGGCTCCGTCGCCTATTGGAACAGAAGCGAGCTTGGACACGTGGCGATTGTTTCCGAGGTCCACGCGGACGGCACCATCGTGACTGAGGAATACAACTGGGGCCGCGATTACAGCTACCACACCCGGACTCTTCGCCCAGGTGACGCACAGTACCCGGACTGCTTCCTCCACATCCACGACATCGAGGTCGAAGGCTTTCACTGACGCGAGGCACAGGGCCTCGCACACTGACGAAAGGACATGAACCATGGCAACACAAGGAATCACGAGGATCATTCGGGTGACAGCGGCGAGCGTCGTTGCTGCTCTCGGGGTCTTTGGAAGCGTCGCCGGTGCGGCGACATCGGTCGTTGGGGATCAGCCCCCTGGCTCGGTGGCAGGGGAACTCCCCGCGACCAAGGCGAAGGCGATGGCCGCCGGCGCAATGAAATCCGTCCCCCCGAAGGTGGTGTGGGGCGGTGCAGAGGGCAAGCTCCTGAAAGCCGGAAAGACGGTGACCGCGAAGCTCGGAAAGGCGGGCGGAGTCCCAGCATCGGCAACGTCGCTGCTGGCGCAGGTCACGGTAACCGGGGCGAACAAGCCGGGGTCGCTGGCGATTGGACCCGTAAAGGGTCGAGCCGCCCAGGCAATAGCCTTCGACAAGGGCGCGACGTCCACGACGATGCTGCTGGCGACATCCCCTGGCAGGAGAATTGCGCTGAAGTCAACGGCTTCGGCTCAGGTTCGGATTTCGGTCGTGGGGTTCGCTGCGGCCGCGAAGAAAGGGAAGCCGGCTCCGGGAGGGAGTCTGGCGATCAGACCGTCTGTTGTGCTGGACTCGGCGAGCAAGCGAGGAGGGGCATTGCCGAGGCGGGGCAACTGGGGAGAGGTATTCGTTGTCGGCAAAGGGGGCGTACCGACCGAGGGAGTTCGCGCGGTCTGGCTGAGCGTTCAGACCAGGGGCGCCTCATCCGGGTCGATCACGTTCCGCAAGCCCGGGGGAGGCACCATGGCCGGTGCCGCCGACGTCCTGGCCAAGAAGTGGTGGACTTCACTGGTCCTGGCGCCGGTCGATGCCCAAGGGCAGGTGTCATGGAAACTGGCCCGCGGGTCGTTGGCGGCGATCCGCATCGCGGTCGTGGGCTGGGTCGCTGAGACGGATCTGTCGAGCGCCACAACGACGGCCGATGGCGGGATCGTTCCGGTCAGCGCAAAGGCGGTGAAGGTCAAGGCTCTGGGGTCAACCAGAGCATCCCCTCGGCTGTTCTCCGCGAAGGTGACAGGTGGGCAGGTTCCCTCCGCAGTCGCGCGGGTCTTGCTGCGCGTGTCACTGACGTCGACCAAGGGCTGGTCGCTGGGCGCGGGGGCGTCGGCTTCCGCGGCTCGCAAGGCCATGTCTGGCTCTGCGACTACGAGGGCGTCCGTTCTCCTTCCTGCCGATGTTGGCTCCGGCGGCAAGGTGGTGCTGGCGGTCGGTGAGGGGGCTCGCGTGGCCTCCGTGAGAGTGGTCGGCTATCTGGCGGGGACACTCAAGTCCTCGAAGGCCAAGAAGCCACCCAGCCTGACGTTTGCTGCCGTCAACGGCGGCAAACCGGTGGATCTTGCTCTCACTCCTCGCATCACGCTTAGCGGTACGGTCTCCGATGCGCAATCGGGAGTCCGATCAGTCCGAGTTGCGGCCGGGTCGTCAACCCTAGGATCGGCGCGAGTCGATGCCTCGGTGCGTCCCGCTCGGTGGACCATGGACGTCTGTCTCCCCGAAGGATCGGTGACGTTGGTCGCGACGGCCACCAACCAAGCCGGATCGAGTGCCAGGGCGACCCAGTCAACGACCGTTCGCTACCCCAAACCCGAGGAGATCGTCGTCAACGAGCGGGTTCAAACGCTTCCCAGCTCGACGCTGACTCGCATAGTGAGGGTGACGGGCTCCTCGATCACGTTCGCGGGAACCAAGGTGCCGGCGACTCCAGGGGCAATCATTGCCGCCGGGGTAAGTCCCACGACACCGGGCGGGCTCCTGCGTCGAGTCACAGCGGTCGAGAAGACCGCCGCGACGGTGGTCCTGTCCACCAAGCAGGCGAGCTTGACCGACGCGTACTACCAGCTTTCGGTGCATGAGGAAGACATCGCCCTTGGTGAGCAGGCCCAGCAGGGAGAGCTGAAGCCTGCGGGTCTTGACCTCGCCATGTCGGACTCGTTCGCGTTCGAAGTTTCCGCCACGCAGGGAATCGCATCTGTCTCAGCCAGGGGCGAGGTCGCGGTGAAAACCACGCTCTGGATGGACATTGACATCGGTGTCGAGTCCTGGAGTCCCAAGACAAAGGTCGTGCTGAACCTCTTCGAGATCAAGGTGTCCTCGGAGAGGACGGTCAAGGGGTCGGTCTCGATCGGAGCGGAAGTCAAGTTGGAGAAGAAGACGCCGTTGGCAAGCATCGAGTTGGGAACCGTCACGATCATGGCGGGGCCTGTTCCCATCATCATCGTTAACAGCCTGGAACCCTACGTGACGGTGGGTGTCTCAGTGTCCGGGAAGCACGAGCTGTCAGTGACCCAGACCGAGAAGGCGACCGCGGGGGCGACCTGTCGCCGCGGCGCGTGGTCGACTTTCAAAGAGAACACCAGCAGCCTCGTTCCGGCCTACACCAAGGCGACCGGGGGGTCTGTCTATCTCGCGGTCGGGCTCGAACTGGAAGCCAAGCTCTATGGTGTCGCCGGTCCGACCGTCGGCATCGAGGTGAAGGCAGCCCTCGAGGGAGAACCGAGGGTCGAAAAACAGACCCAGCTCTTTGTGGACGTAACCGCCACCGTGACTCCTGCAGCGACGATTGGCGTCGAGGTGTCGATCCTTGACAACGAACTGGTCAAGTGGGAGACCAAGTTCGAGTTTAGCAAGCGCACTTTCGGCCCGTGGACCTTGGGCCCATGGACCCTCCCGGCGCCAGGCACCCCGTCCCCCAGACCCACAGACACCGCAACACCAGGCCCAAGACCACCGACTGCGCCACCTTCCGACCTGACGGTCTCGCCATCCTCGGTGTTGATCGGTTCCTCGGTGGGGGCGACTGCGAGCACATCGGTGTCGACCACCCTGGGCACCTGGTGGGTCTCGTCGTGTCCCTCGTGGTTGACGTGCACCAAGGGCGCGTACTCGCTCTCTCTCGCGACGACGTCAGCCAGTGGGAGTACCGCAGTGCAAGGCTCTGTGGTCATCGCCCTCCTCGACATCCTCCCCCGCCGTATTCGCGACGGTGACCGTGACGCAGGCCGCTGGCCATCTAACCGTCACGCCCAACCCGGTGTCGATCGGTTCTGCGGTGGGGTCGACCGCAACCGTGTCGGTCTCGACCAACCAAACCTCGTGGTGGATCTCCGCCTGCCCATCAGGCTTGACGTGCACCAAGGGGCCGAGTTCGGTCATCTTGCAGACCACGTCAGGGGGCGCGCCGTCGGGAACACTCGTGGTGGCCGCAGGTCGCTCGGAATCGTCACAGGTGTTCTCAAGGACCGTGACCGTCACGCGATCTGGGGTCAGTGCCGGGGTCGCGCCCTCCTCGGTGCTGCCTGCCGAGGCCGTCCCCATCACCCAGGTGAGACGCCCCTGACGGCGCAGGGTCCCGTCGATCTCGGCGAGACCCACCCCCACGGCGGGGCCTCGGGCGATTCTCCTGGCGCCCGGGGCCCCGCCCTCAATTTGGGACAGGCACCGCTGTCCTGACCCACGTTGGACCTCTCCTGTGCGAGACTGCCGTCCGTGCGCTTCTACCTTCCGGCGGTGCCCGATGAGCTTCGCCCGGGCACGGGGTCTGAGACCCTCGCCCCTCGCCAAGCATTCGCTGTGACACCAGAGCTTCTCGCCGAGCTCGCGTCGGCGGGGATGGAGGGCGATGAGGAGATCGCCGAGTACGCCGCTTTCCTCGCCGCTGCGGACGCCTGCCTCGCGCTGATGAACCCAGCCACCCCGGTGCTGAGGGTGGTCATCGCAGCTGATGCGCCGCCATCGTGCGCCGTCGGTGTGAACGATCCTGACGCCCACCCGGCAGCCGTCGAGCTGACGCAACCCATCGCCTGGGAGGACGTCGCCGCCTTCCACATCGACGAGCCGGACGCCGCCCCAGACATCGCTGCCGCGCTGGCGGGGGACGATGACGCCGAAGCCCGCGTCGCCGACCGCGACCTCCTGTGGTACGACCCCTCCGAACGCTCCCACCACTGGCTGGTAACGTCCGCAAGGTGACCTGCGCAGCCTGCTACGCTGTCTGGGAAGTCGGATAGTGCTGCCAGTGTGGGCGGTCCTTCCCGCGTGACGGTGCTCTCCCTGATCAATAGTCCCTGCTCTTCGGGCCATCGCAGGCGTTTTCCGAGAGCGCAATACGTCCCCGCGTGGCGAGGAAAGGAATCGATCATGGCACATGGAAGTGGACGGATCGTTCGGGCAGTAGCGGTCGGCGTTGCTGCCGTTTTGGGAGTCTTCGGGAGCGTCACTGTGGCGGCGGGCGCAGGTGGCCAGGCTGGCGACGTGGCGGTCGCGCGGGCGCCGGCGGCGAAGGCGAAGAAGCTGGCGGGGGGTGCGTTGGCATCGGTGCGTCCCAAGGTGGTCTGGGGCGGGTCGAAGGGGACGGCGCTCTCGGCGCGGAAGACGGTCAAGGCGAAGCTCGGGAAGGCTGCGGGGGTCCCGGCCTCAGCGCGGTCGCTGTTGGTGCAGGTGACGGTGACGGGGGCTGCGAAGGACGGGTCGTTGTCGATTGTGCCGGCGGGGAAGAAGGCCGGTCGGACGGTCGCGTTCTCCAAGGGGTCATCGTCAGCGACGATGCTCGTGGCGACGTCCGCCGGGCGCAAGGTGTCGGTGAAGTCGACGGCGAAGGCCCGGGTCCAGATCGCGGTCGTGGGGTTTGCCGCGGCATCGAAGAAGGGTGGACCGGCTCCCGGTGGGAGCCGAGCGGTGGCTGCCACCCCCGTGTTGGACTCGGCGGCCAAGCTGGGAGGGGCGCTGCCGGGGAAGGGTCGATGGGGTGAGGTGTCGGTCGTCGGCAAGGGTGGAGTTCCTACGGAAGGCGTGCGCGCGGTGTGGTTGAGCGTGCAGGCCAAGGGGAGGTCGGCGGGGTTGCTGTCGTTCCGATCGTCGGCCGGCGGGACGATGACGGGAGTCGCCGAGGTGTTGGCGAAGCGTTGGTCAACGTCACTGGTGTTGGCGCCCGTGGACTCGCGAGGGCAGGTGTCGTGGAAGCTGGCTTCGGGGTCGCTGGCTGGGTTGCGCATGGCTGTCGTGGGGTGGGTCGCTGAGACGGCATTGTCCAGTTCTGCGGCGACCGCGAACGGGGGAGTGGTGCCGGTTGCGTCGAAGAGGGCTGCTGTGAAGCCTTTGGGGTCTGGGAGCGGGTCGGCTCGGATGTTTGCGGCGAAGGTGACGGGTGGGGCTGTTCCGGCTGCGGTTTCGGAGGTATTGGTTCGGGTGACGTTGTCCTCGACGAAGGGGTGGTCGCTCGGGGCGGGGGCGTCGACGGCTTCGGCTCGTCGTGGGTCTGTGGGGGGTCCTGCTGGCAAGAAGGCGTCGGTGTTGCTGCCTGCGAGAGTGGGGAGTGGGGGGAAGGTGGTTCTTGCCGTGGGAGGCGGGGCTCGTGTGGTCTCGGTGAAGGTTGTGGGGTATCTGGCGGGTGGGGTCAAGGCGTCGAAGGGTGCGCGTGCGCCGAAGGTGACGTTTGCACCGATCAATGGAGGAAAGCCGGTGGATTTGGCGGCGACGCCGCTGGTCTCTTTGAGCGGGACTGTCTCTGACGCGGGGTCGGGGGTCCGGTCGGTTCGTGTTGCTGCGGGGTCGACCACTCTCGGGTCGGCGCGGGTCGACACGACGGTGCGTCCAGCCCGATGGAGGATGGAAGTCGCGCTGCCGGAGGGGTCGGTGAAGGTCACGGCCACGGCGGTCAACCAGGCGGGGGCGAAGAAGGCGGCTACACAAGCAGCCGTTGTCCGCTATCCCAAGCCAGAAGAGACCGTGGTCAGCGAGCGAGCGGTGACGCTCGATGACGCCACGCTGGCCCGGATCACAAACCTGAGCGCCGCGTCCATCACGTTCGCAGGAACGGCTGTGCCGGCCGACCCAGGCGCCGTCATCGCCGCCGGCATCAGCCCCGCCACACCCGAAGGACTCCTCCGCAGGGTGACCGCTGTCTCAAAGACAGCTGCGACGGTTGTCCTCGCCACCGAACAGGCCACCCTTACTGATGCCTTCTACCAGCTGGCGCTGGACGAGGAAGATGTTGAACTTGAGCAAGACTCCGACACTGGGGAGATGACACCTGCCGTCGAGGGGTCGGTCTCTGTGTCGAAGTCGCTGAAGTATGAGCTGTCAAGCGGAGTGGAGAATACGAAGTCGGGCGCCAAGGTTGCCGTCACCTTCAAGGGTGAGTTGGCGGTAAAGGCGACTCTCTCGGTCAAGCTCAATATCACAGTCGAGAGCTGGACTCCAAAGATCAAGGGGAAGGTGGACTTTTTCGAGATCGCCCTGGCGCCCGAGCTGACAGCGAAGGCATCAGTTGCCCTCAAGGCGGAGAAGAAATGGGAAAAGAGGCAATCACTTGGCAAGCTGTCCCTGCACACCATCGTGATCATGGCGGGAGTAGTCCCGATTGTCATCAGCAACACACTTGAACCGTATGTCAAGGTGAGCACGACGGTATTCGGTGAGGCCTCGGCGTCGCTGGCCCTCACTGCGAAAGTGAAGGTGGGGTTGAGATACGAAGACGACAAGTGGTCCCCATTTGCTGATCCCAGCTTGAAGTTTGACCCCAAGTTCGAGCTCGCAGTCGGTCTGGTGCTTGGCGAATCATTTGGGATCGACTATTCGACCAAGCTGTACGGAGTTGGCGGCCCGTACACCGGAATTGAGCAGAAGCTGACCCATGAGGGGAAGGTCGTGTGGGTGAACGCGTCCGAGTTTAAGATTGAGATCAAGAACACTGCGTCGACATGGGCCAAGGTTGGCGCGAAACTGGAGGTGTTCTCGAAGGAGCTTGCCAAGTATGAACGAAGCTGGGAGGTAAAGAAATTCACTCTCCCCACGTGGACTCTCGGTCCGTGGCCTAGCTCCTCACAACCGACCCCCACCCCAACCCTGACACTGTCCCCGACGTCGGTGTCAATCGGTAGCGCTTCGGGCAGCACTGCGACGGTATCGGTGGCGACCAATCAGGCGGCGTGGCGTATTACGGCCTGTCCGAGCTGGGCAACGTGCACCAAGGGGACCAATCTGATCACGGTCAAGACGACGTCGGCTGCGGGGAGTGCGAACAGATCAGCTGCCCTCACCGTTGCTGCTGGTGCGACGTCAACGTCGTCCACGATTACCAGGTCGGTCACCGTTACCCAGCCAGCACCAACCTTGACACTGTCATCGACAGCGGTAGCACTTGCCAGCGCTTCGGGGAGCACGGGGAGCGTATCGGTGTCGACCAATCAGCCGTCGTGGTGGTTCTCGGGCTGCCCAATCTGGGCGATGTGTACCAAGGGGACGACGTCAATCACAGTAAAGGCCGCGTCGGCAGGACCGAGTTCACCGAGATCGGCCACGCTGACCGTATCGGCCGGTGCTTCGTCTTCATTGGCGTTGATCACCAAGACCGTCACCTTCACTCAGGCCGCAACGCCGAGCCTCACCCTGTCGCCTACCTCTGTGTCTATTGGCAGCGCTTCTGGCAGTACGGCGACGGTCTCAGTGTCGACCAACCAGGCGACGTGGCGGGTCACCGCCTGCCCCAGTTGGGCTACCTGTACCAAGGGAACGAGCTCCATCACGGTAAAGACCACGTCGGCCGCTGGGAGTTCGTCAAGGTCGGGGACGATGACTGTCGCCGCTGGCGCGACATCAACCTCGACGGCTATCTCCAAGTCCGCCACCATCACTCAGGCCGCAACAGCAACCATCTCACTCTCGCAGACCACCTGGGTCATTGACGCAAGAGCGCAGACCTCACCCCAGATCACGGTGACGACGAACCAGTCGAGATGGACGGCGTCGTCGAACCAATCGTGGCTCACGCTATCGGCGACGTCAGGATCGAGTGGTGGGCGGATCACGCTGTCTGCCAAACAGAACAACTGTGCCCTCATCACTAGCTCGCGGACCGGGGTTGTGACGTTCACAGCCGGGACTGCCCAGGCCAAGCTCACAGTGACGCAATACTGCATGCTGCCTTGACCCGGCGAAACCGCCCCCCCACACATCCCCAACACACGCTCCCGCGTGCCATAAGATCGGCCCAGAACCCTGATGAAAGGCACCTTGAATGCCCCCAAGCAACGCGGAGGCGGACGCGGGCACACTCCTGGTCTCGTTCGAGGGTCAGCGCCTCGAAGCCTCGCCAGCGAGGGAAGTCTTCATCGGCCGCGACGCCGACCTCACGATCGACGACAACCCCTACCTGCACCGCCACCTCCTCTGCCTCACCTGTGAGCAGGGCTTTTGGTGGATCATCAACGTCGGCTCGCGCATCACGGCGACCGTCTGCGACTCGGCCACAGGAACGCAAGCCTGGCTCGCCCCGGGCGCGCGCCTGCCCCTGATCTTCCAGGACACCACGGTCATCTTCACCGCCGGCGCCCTCACCTACCGCGTCACGATCCACAACCGCGAGCCGGCCTGGCGCAACCTCCCGGTGACGGCCGGCGCCTCCGGCAGCACGACGATCGGCCACATCAGCTTCACCGCGACCCAAAAGCAGCTGATCGTCGCCCTGGCCGAGCCCGTCCTGCGCAGCGAGGGTGTCGGAATCAGCCAAATCCCCTCCTCGCAGGACGTCGCCAAGCGCCTTGGCTGGGCCATGACCCGCTTCAACCGAAAGCTCGACGCGGTCTGCGCCAAGCTTGAGCGCCTGGGCGTCGAGGGCCTGCGCGGCGGCGTCGAGGGCCCCGCGACTAACCGCCGCGCCCGCCTCGTCGAATACGCCGTCGCCACCATGCTCGTCACCCCCGTCGACCTCCTTCTCCTGGACAACCTCCCCACCACCACGGACGATGACGACAACGACTCAGTAGAAGACCTCGCCCCCGCAAACCCAGCCAGCCCACCTACCCCCCCCGCTCCCCCAGGCAAACGCGCCCCCCCCCCCCCCCCCCCCCCCCCCCCCCCCCCCACAAATCCCCCCCCCCCC
>WQYN01000082.1 GCA_009781225.1 Micrococcales bacterium
GCCCCGACAAGATCATCGTCAAGAAGGGCAAGTCGGCCCGGCTCACAGTGGCACCAGGCCCCGCGAAGGCCACGTTGAAGCAGATGCCGACCTTCCGCTCCACGAAGCCCAAGGTCGCCTCGGTGGACAAGACCGGACTGGTCACCACCCACAAGAAGGGCAAAGCCAAGATCACCGTCAAGCTCGCCGGCAAGAAAACTGCGATCCTCATCCACGTTGTGTAGCGCGGGCAGCTCCAGGACAAGGAGCCCCCACGGGATCGCGGCGACACCGTCCGGGCGGGCGTGGGCGGAGCTTGAGGCTCTTCCCGGCGCTCCGTCGACCCGCCATTGGTTCAACCGACCAGGCCGAGGGCCCGAAGGAACTCAACCGGGCTTACCTGCGGGAGCGCGCCGAAACGCCCTCCCAGGTAGCCCTTTTCGAGGTTCTGTGAACGGCGAACCCGTTCTCCAGCGAACTCCGCGAGGGAGCCGAGGTGAGTTGACCCGTCGTCGCGCTTATCAGTGAGCCAGACCTCGTCTCTGTTGAGGTGAGCAAGGAGGCTGGTGTCGTGGGAGGTGAACAGGAGCTGCGCACCGCGCGGGTTCGTGTCCTGCCTCTTGAATAGGCCGATGAGCTCGGCGGACAAAGCGGGGTGGAGGCTGGCATCGAGCTCGTCGAACACGAGAAGGGAGCCTTGGTCGAGGGCTCGGAGCACTGGGCCGATCAGATGGAACCAGGTCCGCGTTCCCTTGGACTCTTGCTCAAAGTCGAGCGGGACCGATGCGCCCGGCAGCTTGTGCAGAAGGCGCAGTCGGTCAACAGTCCTGTTCTCCGACGACAGTGGTGACGCGACCTCTTGCCTTTCCCACTGCACATTCTCAATCCCAAGATCGGCAAGACGGAGCAGCGCGAGCGCCTTTGCCCGGCCGTCCCGAGGCACCCCAAGACCCGCCGCCCATGGTGCGTATTGGCTGCCACCACCATTACCCCCGAGCCATCTCAGGGTCGAGTCGGTGATCTCAAACAGGAACGAATCCAACGACCTCGCCTCCCGCTTCGGCATCAGAGTCGTTCCTACCGCCCCGATGTCAAGGACCTGCTGAACAAGCCTCTCGACCAGCGGCTCCTCGAAACGCCTGGCGAGGGACACCACCAACGTCCTGGACGTCATCAAGTCACGCGCCCGCGGCAACTTGGTCATCCCGCGCTGGAAACTCACCTCGTCCCCGTCACGCTCGAAGACCTTCCGGCGGATCTTGTTCGGGTAGTGCAAAAGGCTCTCGGCGACAACCCTCTCACCGTCGACTTCCAGGTTGTACTCGAATCGGACTCCCTCAACGGTCATGTCGAGGGTGAAGGCGGTCGGCTCACCAGGTCCGTTGCCGAACGCGAAGGGATCAACGGGGATCCCGTCATCCCAGTACTTCAGAGACGTGGCGACGGCGTCTTGCAGCCACACCAAGGCCGCTGCCACGTTCGACTTCCCCGACGCGTTGGGGCCGTAGATTGCGGCGACCTTGACCAGGCTCTCGCCCAGCAGATCAACCGGGACCACGTCAGGTCGATCTAGGTCGACGGCCACCATCGACAGCTCGACCGCAGAGGCAATCGACCGGTAGTTCTCAACCTCGAATCGGATCAGCACGACCCCACCCTACACGCCTGCGATGCAGATCCAGGGTAGAATGCGTTGATTCTCGACGAGAATGCACCCAGTTCCGCAGGAAACAGGCAGATACGCCCAGAATCTCGCCATGGTGTCGCGGCCGGACGTGACGTCGGAGAGTTCCACACCGATCACGTAGCATCATCGCAGCTCTCCCCTCGAACGCATGCACGATGACGTCCCTCACCCAATCCCGGATCCGCGCCTCAGTTTGGCGCAAGCCGGCACGGGAAGAAGCCCATTCCACATGCTCGGGGGTCTATCAGGGTAGCTACGGTCCGAGGCACCCCAAGGGAATGACGGCGACGCCGTCCGGGCGGGTGTAGGCGTAGCCCTCGGCAGTGATGATGCCGAGCAGTTGGGGTGAGCCGACTGTCTCGCGGTCCACCTTGGCGGCAAAGGTGAGGAGGTTCCGCGCGGCGGCATCGATGACGTGGGCTGCCCCCCCGAGTTTGATCTCGAACGCCGCCCAACGGCCTCCCCCGCCGTGAACAATCGCGTCGACCTCCAAGCCTGTGCTGTCGCGGTAGTACCCCACGCTGGCATGCTGCGGGCCCGAGTAAACCCGCAGGTCACGAAGGACCAGCGACTCAAAGAGGAAACCGAAGGTCTTGAGGTCGGCCCGCAGCATCGCCGGGTCCGCGTCCAAGAGGGCTGCCGCGAGCGCCGGATCAGCGAAGTGGTGGCGTCGCCGCGATCGCAGCCGAGCCTTCGACCTCATGATCGGCACCCACGCCTCGAGCGGCTCCAACACCATGATCCGTTCGAGAGCCCGTGCGTAGGCAGCAACAGTCTCGTCACTAACCGTCACCTGACCTCGACTCACGTCAGCCGCTAGGGTCGTGTCGCGCGCATCGGTCCCCGTGTTGCGCGCCAGCGCCCGCATCACTTCCAGCACCCGCGCTGGATCGCGCCGGACCCCGTCCAACTGCCGAATCTCCACCCTCGCCACCTCGTTGACCACATCCGCCACATTCCTTCGCGCATCATCCAACGGACGATGGCGGTCTCCGGGCCATCCGCCGTGGCACACCTCGTCGATGAGGTCATTGAGGCTCGTGGGAGCGGCACCCGCTCCGAGGTCACCGCCATCAAGCACCGCTCCCAAAGAGACCACCGCGCTAGAGAGTCCGGACTCGGCGAGCGACAGGGTGCGCATCCGCAGGCGCGAGAACCTTCCGACCCCCGTGTGGCGCGTTGCATCGTCTGCCGGACTGGCCGAGCCGGTGAGGATGAACTGGCCGTCGGCTCTTCTGTCGTCGACGGCTCGACGGACGGCATTCCACACTCCGGGGACCATCTGCCATTCGTCGATCAGGCGTGGGGTAGGTCCGCCAAGGACGTTGAACGGCGCGATCGAGGCCGTGTTCTTCGCCGTGTCGTCGACGTCAAGCAGGACCTCGCTGGCCGCTTGCCGTCGCGCAGTCTCGGTCTTCCCGCAGCCCCTCATCCCCTCGATGAGAACAGCCCCGATCCGTCCCAGCCTCTCGGAGAGCTCCCCGTCGGCAACCCGGGGAAGGTAGGGCGGGGTCATCGCCCCTCACCGTCTGACCTGTAGGTTCGCAAACCAATCGGAATCACGCACTGATTCTAACCGGAATCATGCAGAAATTTCAACCGGAATCATGCAGGGTTTCCAGTCGGAATCGCGCAGACCTCGGGCGCCCACCTCACCGAGTGCGAGGAATCCGACAATTGGGAGCGCTGCCAGGGACCCTGGAGTGTCGGATTCCTCGCACTCGTTGCGGCCGAGCCGCTGGCTGAGCCCCTCACCCCCCGGTCCGCAGCCGCTCCAGCTCCTCCTCGACGATCGAATCATCGAGCTTGGTGATGATCGGGCTCGGCGCAGGCACCACCTGGCCCGCAGGAATCGGAACCGACGCCCACGCGGGCGACCCAGAGTAGTCCCCTGTGATCACGGGATAGGACCGCGAAGAATCGTCCAGGTCCTTGACCACCTCGATCACCGGCTTGTTCCCAAAGGCCCGTTCAAACCCCAGCGCGGCGTCGACCGCCTGGGCACAGTGCGGCAAGAAGGGAGCAAGAAGCGTGTTGCAGTCGCTGACCGCTTGGGCTGCGCAGTGAAGGACGTCGGACATACGCGACCGGTCGCCATCGTCCCCTTTGGCTAGCTTCCAGGGGGCCTGCTCGGCGAGGTACCGGTTGACCTCACCCACGACGCGCATGGCGGAGGCGACGCCCGCCTTGACCCGCTGGCCCCGGATTGCCGTGCCCACCTCGTCAAACCCGGCCTCCACCACGGTGCGTAGCGCGGCATCGGCCGCGGTCAAAACCCCAGCCGCCGGCACGCAGCCCAGGTTGCGGTGGATGAGCGTGGCCGTGCGGTTGACAAGGTTGCCCCACCCGGCGACCAGCTCATCATTGGTGCGGCGTTTGAACTCGGCCCAGGTGAAGTCGGCGTCCTGGTTCTCGGGCCCGGCGGCCGCGATGAAGTAGCGCAGAGCATCGGCCTGGTAGCGGGAGAGCAGGTCACGGACGTAAATGACGACCCCGCGCGAGGAGGAGAACTGCTTCCCCTCCATGGTCAAGAACTCCGAGGAGACCACCTCGGTCGGCAGATGAAGCCGCCCGTACCCCCCCGGCGAGCCCCCAAGCGCCCCCTCGCCGTTGTGGGCGAGCAGCTCAGCCGGCCAAATCTGGGAATGGAAGGTGATGTTGTCCTTGCCCATGAAGTAGTACGACTCGGCGTCCGGGTCGCACCACCAGGCCCGCCACTCCTCCGCGTCCGCCAACTCCCCCGTCGCCAATGCCCGCCGCCGAGCCCACTCGATCGACGCCGACAGATACCCGATGACGGCGTCAAACCACACGTACAACCGCTTCCCCGGGTTCTCCTGCCACCCGGGCAAGGGAATGGGAATGCCCCAGTCGATGTCGCGGGTCATCGCACGCGGCCGCACGTCATCGAGCAGATTGAGCGAGAAGGAAAGCACATTGGAGCGCCAGTTGGTCCGAGTCTTCAGCCACGCCGCAAGCGCATCCACCAGCGCCGGCAGGTCAAGGAAGAAGTGCTCGGACTCGACGAACTTCGGCGTCTCCCCGTTGATGCGACTCCGCGGGTTGATCAGGTCAATCGGGTCGAGCTGATTACCGCAGTGGTCGCACTGGTCGCCCCGCGCCCCCTCAGCCCCACACAAGGGGCACGTCCCCTCAATGAACCGATCCGGCAGCGTGCGCCCGGTCGAGGGAGACACCGCCCCCATCGTGGTCCTCGCCACCATGTACCCGTTGCGGTGGACCGCACGAAACATCTCCTGGACCACCGCCTCATGGTTCAGCGTCGTGGTCCGCGTGAACAGGTCATACGTCAATCCCAGCTGGTGGAAGTCATCGACGATCACCCGGTTGTACCGGTCCGCCAGCTCCTGCGGCGCGATCCCCTCCGCCTCCGCCTGGACCAGAATCGGCGTCCCATGCTCGTCCGTCCCCGAGACCATGAGGACGTCGTGCCCCGCCATCCGCATGTACCGCGAGAACACATCCGAGGGCACACCAATGCCCGCAACGTGGCCAATGTGGCGTGGTCCGTTCGCATACGGCCAGGCCACAGCCGAGAGAATCCGTGTCATACCCGAAGTCTACGCACGATGACGGAGCTCACCCCTTCCCCGCGCGCCCCCACCCTCTCCCTCCGCACCCCCACCCTCTCCCTCCGCGCCCCTACCTTCTCCCTCCGCACCCCCACCTTCTCCCTCCGCACCCCCACCTTCTCCCTCCGCACCCCCAACCGCGAGAAGGTCGCCTCGCTGAAAACACGGGTCGAGAACTCAGCCAAGCGACCTTCGCTCGGATGGGTTCGCACGATGACGGAGGGTTCAGGCGGTGATGGAGGCGCGGAGGTCTACTCCGGCCTCGCGCATGTGGGTGCGGGCTTGGGCGCCTAACTCGGGGGTGACGGGGACGGTGAGGTCGGTGAAGACCGTGGTGGCAAAGCCCGCTTGAACGGCGTCGAGCGCGGTGGCCGCGACGCAGTGGGACTCGGCGATCCCGCAAACGTCGACCTGCTTCACCCCGGCGGCGGTGAGAAGGTCGGCGAGGGGAGTGCCGTCATCGTCCACACCTTCGAAGCCGGAGTAGGCGGCGCTGAACTGGCCTTTCTTGACCGCGGCGTCGGGAGCGAGGTGCGCGAGGGCAGGGTGAAGCTCGGCGTTGGCGCTGCCCGCGACCCCGTGCGGCGGCCACGTATCCACGAAGTCCGGCTCAGCGGCGAAGTGGTCCCCTGGGTCGATGTGCCAATCCTGGGTGGTAACGACCAGCGCATACCGATCGCGGTGCGCGGCGGCGAAGTCTGCAATCGCCCGCGCCACGGCGTTGCCCCCCGCGACCGCGAGCTCCCCTCCCTCGCAAAACGTCGGCTGAACATCGACGATGACAAGCCCCCGCGGGCCCCGCTGCTTCAACTCACTCACCCCCTCACCCTACCCACCCCCCTCCACCCCCACTCACCGCGCTGAGCATGTGAAAACCTGAGCATTAAGAACGCTGTCGTCGCTGCTAATGCTCAGGTTTTCACATGCTCAGCGGTGGAGCGCAGGCGGGGTAGCCTGGCGGGGTGACTCAGGTTCCTTGCTCTGGCGGCGCAGCTGCCACTTCCGCATCCGAACCGTTGGCCGCCGGGCCTCGAACCCCGACTGGGCTGGCTCGGGAGGCGGCGGAGGTGTATGCGGAGGTCAGTGGGGTGGGGCGGCATGAGATCGCGATTGTGCTGGGGTCGGGTTGGGGGGGTGTGGGAGGGGAAATAGGGACGGTGGTGGCTGAGGTTCCTGCCCAGACGATCCCGGGGTTTGATCCGGCACCGATACCGGGGCACTCGGCCTTGCTGCGGTCGGTGCGGATCGCCGGGACCGTAGCCCATGCCCTGCTCATCGGGGCGCGGGCGCACTATTACGAGCGGCGTGACGTGCGGGCTGTGGCTCACCCGATTCGGATGGCGGCTTACGCGGGGGCGCGGATCTGCGTGCTCACCAACGGCTGCGGGGCGATTGCGCCGTGGCCGCCGGGGACGGTGGCGCTCATCAGTGACCACCTCAACCTCACGGGCGCGACCCCCCTGGAAGGGCCGAGCTTCCTTGATCTGACGGATCTGTACTCGAGCCGGCTGCGCGCCATCGTGCGCGGGGTGTTCCCTGAGGTAAGGGAGGGGGTGTATGCCCAGTTTCCCGGACCACAGTATGAGACGCCGGCCGAGGTACGGATGGCAGGGATCCTTGGCGCCTGCCTCGTGGGGATGTCGACGGCGTTGGAGGCGATCGCGGCGTGCGAAGCAGGAATGGAGGTCCTGGGATTGTCTCTGGTCACGAACCCAGCCGCGGGGATTGCCGCAGCCCTGGACACCACCTCAGCCCTGTCCCACAAGGGAGTCTTGGCGGCTGGACGGGACACCACCCAAGCCCGGGACACCACCCCAGCCCTGTCCCACGAGGAAGTGGTGGCCGCCGGGCGCGATGCTGCCCCTCGGTTGAGCGCGATGCTGGGACGCCTGGTGCCGCTCCTCCTTCAGCCCGCCAACTAACCCCCCAAACTGGGACACGCGAACGGGCGCACCGGGCGGGCCGATAGGATGACTCGACCCGATGCCTACCCGACTAGGAGAGGCCATGACTGCCGCGCCCGTCCGCCACGCCTCGTCGCACGGCGACGTGGACGGATTGGTCGCGCACCTCCTCGACCCCGAGCGGTCGCGACCCGTCGCGGTGATCTCCTGCCCCTTTGACGTCGACGAACCCTGGATCGACGTCCAGCGGATCCACGAGGACGTGGGCGACCTCGTGGACGTGTGGGTGCTCACGGACAAGCGCGCGACCTGGTACTTCTCCGACGGGATGCCGGAACTCACCCAGGTCTACGGCGGCGCGGGCCGGGTCTATCCCGCGGACACGACGTGGCAGACCGATCCCTACGCCTCGCCGTTGCACCTGGTCATGACCCCGGCGGAGGGCAAGCGCTCGACGGTCCGGATGATCTCCGACGCGCTGACGATGGCGGTCGCAGCCGGCCTCGTCGCACCGTCAACCCCGTCGGCCGCCATGACCTCCCACACCGGCGAGGTCATGGGCACCGTGGGAACTCGGGCGTTTGTCCGACTCGAATCCGGCGAGACCGCGACGATCTGGAGCGAGCTGACCGTCCCTGGGGTGGACATCGACGCGATCCTCGCCAAGGGCCAGACGGTCAGCGGCCTCCTCGACTCCAACTCCCGCCGCCTCGACATCCGCCCGTCGCTCGTCCAGCGGGACGACGCCGTCGCCGCCTACCGCCCCGGCGACGTCGTCCTCGCGCGGGTGGAAAAGGTCGGCGCATCGTGGGTGGTCGTCCTCCCCTTCCCCGAGCTCAGCGTGCGCGTCCCATCCCAGTTCGTCACAGACGACCCGGCGGAGGACCTCACCGACCTCTTCACCACCGGCGAGGTGGTTCGCGCCCGCGTCGGAGCCCTCAACCCCTTGCGTCTGAGGATGGACGATGTCGGCCCTTCCGACGAGCCGATTCCCGCACCGTCGATTCTCCCGGGTGGCCCGCCGTGGATCACCCGACCCAAGCCTCGCCCCAAGCCGGTCCCCGAGCCCGTACTCGCGCAGGCCCGGGACGATGGCCGTCCCACACCGCTCGCCTTGGCCGCGCGGGTCGGCGGAGGGGTCTCCCACCCCGGGTTGGAGCGGGCGCGAGTCGCCGTCGCCACGAGGGCCGCCGAGGCGCGTGCCGCTGCCGAAGCAGCAGCGGCGGCCAAGGCGAAGGAGGCCGAAGAGGCAGCAGCACAGGCACGGGCTGAGGCCGCCGCCCTCGAGGAAGCGGAGCGAGCTCGTCGCCGGGCGATGATCCCGAAGCCTGGTCCTCCGGGCATGAAGAGACCGTCTGCCCTCAAGCCCGGACCGCGGCCCGGACCTGTTCCTGGGCGCCCGACCGCGCCATCGTCCGTCGAGGGTGAAAGTGGGATTCCGGGCGCTGAGGGTGCGCTCGGGATCCCGACCGTTGACGGCGTAAGCACGGCAACCGTCGTCGCAGGTGAGGAAGCTGCTGCCAAGCCCACCACACCAGCTGTTCCCGAGGGGCCCAAGCCCATCACTCCAACGAAATCCGAGCCTACCGCCTCTGAGCTGCACAATCTCGTGGCGGTCTGGGAGAACCGGGCGAAGATCGAGGCGGATCGCAACACCTCGCTGCGCCAGGATCTCGAGGATGACCGGCGAGCCCTCGAGGCGCAGCGCAACCAGCTTGATGAGGCAGCCCGGGAGAAGAACCGGCTACAGAACCAGGTGGGGGAGCTGAGGACTCGTCTGCGCGAGGCACAGAGTGAGGGGCGCAAGTGGAAACGCACCTCCGAGGCTCGCGACGAGTCGGGCGACGGGGTCGCCGACATCGTGGCCGATCGCTTCGCCGACCCGGTGGAGCAGCTGCGATGGGAGGTTTACGTCGACTGGGTGACTCGGTTTGGACCCGCGGAAAAGGCTGGCCATCCGCTGCCGCCTCCGGAGGAGTGGGGCGTGGGCCCGCGCTACATCGAATCGATCGACACCCTCCAGGGGGTGGACCGCGGCAAGGTCGTCAGCGTCATGGTGGAGGTACTCACCAAACTCGCGGAGCAGCTGCCTGGACGCAAGCTCCATCAGCTTCGAACCTCGTCAGGCGGCGGAACCGAGGCGAGGACCACCGCCGAAGGAGCCACGATGTGGCGCGCGGCAATCCAGCGAGGAAGCCCTGGGGCTCGCGCCCTTCACTATGCGCGCAAGGGCAAGTTCATCGAGTTTGACCAGGTCGGAGTGCACGACGACGCCCTGCTCTAGGAGCTCTAGGAACCTTGGCGCCTACCAGGGGAAGGAAGCGGAGTGGCGGGGCTTCCTGGGGGGCTCGTCGTCGCCATCGGGCGGAGAGTCGGCCTCGGCAGGAGGGTCGTCCGCGGCAGGAGGATCGTCCGCAGGAGCGTTGTCACCCTTGGCCGGAGCATCGGCAGGAGCATCGGCGCCCGACCCAGCAACAGCGGACTCCACGGCGGCCAGCTTCTTGGTCATCTCCGCCAGCTTCTTCTTCGTGGCCTTGCGGCGACGCATCGTCCACACGACCCAGGCGACGATGAGCAGGACCAGCCCCAGCAGGACCCACGGCAAGGACAGCGCATCCGCGTCACCGGCCTCCGAGGGCATGTCTAGGAACTCGTCAAACCCGGAGATGTTCACCCCGTTCACCGCGACATGGGCGCGCAGCGGCCCCAGGGGCAGGACTCCCCCTAACTCCATCTCGATATGGACCCGGGCATCAGGCAGCATGATTGGAAGATCCCGCGTCACCATGGATCCCATCTTCATCGAGAACGGCCCCGTCAACGTCGCCTCGCAGTGGACCTCCATCGTGATGTTTCCCGGATTCACGAGGTCAAAACCGAGGATCGCCGGGCTGTTCTTGAAGGGGAAAAAGGCCGCGGAGTGGGAGAGGGACAGGTTCTCGATCGCCAGCTTCGGCTCGGCCAGGCCCCGCACCCGCAGGTAAATCCGCGCCCCGACCCGCTGGTCGAAGACGACTTCCGCACCATCAGCCGCCTGAGTCACGGTGATTCTTGAGGCGACGATTCCCCCCGTGTGGTCGCCGGGTACGGCATCAGGCGGGACGTGAATCTCGAAGGGCACGGCCATCGCCTTGCCCGGCTTGACCACCAAGGTGTCCTTCTCGGCGCTCACCCAGCTGCCCAGATCCTTGACTGGATCCGCGGCGGGTCGCACGGAGAACTCGCCCTGCTCGGTCGTCGTGCCATCGGAGGCGTACACCGACAGCTCCAAGTCCTCGCGTCCCAGGTTCGAGATCACGACGGAGTCGCGGATCACCTCGCCCCGGTCAGCCACGTAGGTGAAGCGCGAGCGTCGCCCTTCGTCCTCGCGGTTCCCGGGTGCTACCGCCCATTCGACCGTCGTCTCGTCCTTCGCAGGAGCGTCGGCCACTGGCGGAGTTGGCGACGTCCAGTCGGGCCCGCCAGAGACCACCCCGGGTGAGTCGGTGGCCGATGGCGTATCCGCCCACGCAGGTCCCGCCCCCATTCCTGTGGCAAGCACGCAGGCGGCCAGGGTGAGGACCGCCACGCTCGCCGGGGCTACGCGACTCGAGGTCCGCCATCGTGCGCAATGCGGGTGAGATCCGCTTGTTGTTGTCGCCTTCATGGCCATGCCTTTCCTTGGGTGGGAGGACGCGCCGGCGCCCACCGGCAAGATTACCGGTCGGCGCCGCGATATGCCTACTTCCCAGCTCTAGATGAGCGTCAGCGTGAGCACGGAGCGGTAGCGGTCAGCGGCCGTACTCCACGGGATGCCGAGCCTGAGGTAGGCGACGCATTCGAACTGACCGGTTGATGCGCCGTCTTCGCCCATGCACAGCACGCGGGGCGTCGACAGGCCACCGTCGCGGGCGGGATCGACCACGGGTCCGGCCACGACGTGCTGGGCGCTGGGGGGCGTGTCGTCGATGAGGCCGTCGTCGCCGCCTGGCTTGACCTGGGCGTATGGGGCCCAGCCGAGGTTGGCGGCCATGATTCGCCGGCCCGTCCGGTCGCCGACAAAGTCCTGGGCTGTGCCGGTGAGGGTCCAGCCCTCGTTGGTGCCACGGGCGTCGGA
>WQYN01000083.1 GCA_009781225.1 Micrococcales bacterium
CGATGAAGAAGTTGACGATGAAGACCAGGACGAGCCTCAAAGCCACGTGGATGGTTTACCCAGTGGGCGTGGGGGCCACACTGACTTGGTCCTCTAGCAAACCGAAGGTCGCGAAAGTCAGCCCGTCAGGGAAGGTCACCGCGTTGAAGCCTGGCCGTGCCGTGATTACCGCGAGAGCCGAGGACGGCAAACTGGCCAAGATCAAGGTCACGGTGGTTTCCAAGGCGGTCAAGGCTCAGGGAGTCACGGCCGTCAAGTCCGGGAAGGTCAAGCTCAAGATCGGTAAGACCAAGCGCCTGTCGGTCCAGCCCAGCCCTGCGGGCTCGACCTTGAAGAAGATGCCCACCTTCCGGTCGACGAAGTCGAAGATTGCTTCGGTGGACAAGACCGGCTTGATCACTGCCAAGAAGAAGGGCAAAGCCAAGATTACCGTCACCCTGGCCGGAAAGAAGACCACGATCCTCATCCAGGTGATCTGAGACCCGCGCCGTCAGGTCTTCCGCGCGAGGAACTGGCGGACAGCCAAGGCAACCGGCGGGATGTGCCTCTCGAGAATCACCCAGACAAAGTCATGGTCCACGATGTCGTAGCCGTGGGCGACGAGGTTTCGCGTGTCCTTCAGTGGTCGCAGTTCGAGTTCAGCGTGGCTGGCGACGAAATGAGGGTCTGTTTTATCAATGCGGTCGACACATTCGCCCATGCGGATGAGCAGGCTCTCACCAGCAAAGCGAAGCATTTCATCCTCGTCGAACGTCGGCTTTCCGCGAGCAACGAGGCGGGAGGCAATCCCGGCCTGATCAACCAGGTCGGTCAAGCGCTGGAGGACGCGCGGATCGAGGGGGCCTGGCGTTTTAGTGGTTGAGCTCACAGCGGTACTGCTTCTTCGAGGATTCGGCGGTGTTTCTCTTTGAGTCCGCTGACGGGGACGACGTCCACGTCAACGCCCAGTAGCGCGATGAGTGCGGGCCGCAAGGATGCGAACCTCCACGCATCCTCGGGTTTGACGCTCACCAGGATGTCAAGGTCGCTCCCGGGGACGTCGCGACCTTTGGCGACGGAGCCGAAGACCTGCGGGGACGTCCCGCCGTGGCGGCCAATCAGCTCCATGACCTCCTCTCGGTGCTCGGCAAGAGCCGTCGACGGGCGTCGCATCGCGGCTCTCAGACGCTCCACCATCTGCGGTGAGGGTCGTCGCCTGCCAGATTCGATGGCGGACAAGTTGGAGGGTGCGACTCCCGCCATGCGGGCAAGCTGGTTCTGGGTAAGGCCCACCTGCTCCCGTTCGTTGCGAATGTCGACCATACTCCAACCTTATCATTGACAATAACCGCAGGCGACGGCGCTTGGCTCAGCGGTACGGGCGGTTGACAGGTTGGGAGGTCCCACCACAGGTTTTCTTGCGAACGATGACGGAACTCGGCTCGCCCCAGCACCTTCGCCATCGTCCTCACCTTCCTTCACGGGAAGTGGCATCCACGACTCCGGAGTTGCTGGCCAACTGCAGGCTCACGTCGCATCCATCGTCAGACACGACGAAGGCCGCTTCGACGCCGAACAAGCCCCTTGTCGAGCCCCTCGACGACAGGTGGGTGGGTGCCAGAAATGCCGGCCAGTGGACCCAAGCATGCTAGTTAGCGATAGTTGGTCGTGAACTAGCATATACTGTGGGTATGTGGAGGGTTGCTCTGGCCGATGCTGGTGTCGCGGTGGAGACCGTGGACGCCGATCATGTGCGGCTGAGCCTGGATGGCCGCGTCCAAGTCATGCGTGTTCGCCGACTGTCGAATCTGATGCCGTCCCGCGTCCCAGATCCGGTGGCCGAGCATGGACTGCTGGTGGCTCCTTCAGCTTCGCAGCGTGCGTTAGAGGTGGCCGTGGCGAGAGGGTGGAGTGTGGCCAGTGACGCTGGACGGTTCTGGGTACAGATTGGCCCTCAGGTGTTGGCCTCACAGGAGGAGGCCGAGTTGCGGGCGGTGATCCGCCCCCCGGGCCCGCCGTCTTGGTCGCTGTTTGCTGTTGTTCGCCGTCTCCTTGCGGGACGTCCGGCCTTGGGTGTCGAGCTAGCAGCGATGGCCGGGGTCTCGCAGTCGCGGACCTCGCGGGTTCTTTCCCGGCTGGTCTGTCAGGGTCTGGTTGAGCGCGGACCAGACGGGTATCGTCCCACCGAATGGCACCAGCTGCTCGGGTGGTGGATGGACCACTATCCCGGTCCGGGCGGCATGGTGACTTATTGGGCCTCCACCAGAAGTATCCAAGCGCAGGCCGCCGATGCGTTGGATCTGATGGGGGGTGCGGTCTCGGGTGACGTGGCAGCAGACCTGCTGGCCCCCTGGCGGATTCCCACCCTGGGGGTCGTCTATGTCAGGCGCGGCGTTCGCCTGGGCGAACACGGTTTCGTTCCAGTGGGCAGCGCCGAAGAGGCAACCCTGGCTGTGTGCGCTCCTGCGGATCCCGGCGTGTGGCTGCCCACTGCTTGGCTACTCCAAGGCCTAAGCCTGGCTGATCCATTACAGATCCTCTTCGATGTACGCGCCGGCCCCGAGCCCGACCGCGCCGAAGCCGCTGACCGGCTGGTCAACATGCTGACCAGTCGCCATCTGCCAGAGTGGCAAACCGCACTCAAAGGAAGCCGCTTGTGATCACTCTCACCTCCGTGTCCCGCGCCGAAGACTCCGGCTACCAGGCCGTTCGAGACATCGCCGACATCGCCGCCGAGACCGGCGCACACTACCGGCTGATTGGCACCCGAGAGCAGTCGAGGACCTGACCCGCTGACCGAGGCCTGGGACACGACAGAGCAGGCGACCACAAGGCGGTCCCGGCAGACGGAGACCGGCCCTGACCTGCAGGGCAGGCGGACCGGTCATGGTGGACACCATCATGGCCGAGAGTCCCAGCGTGGATCCCGGGGCGGGGATGACGACGGGACCACCTGCTCAAGCCGAGGTTTCGCACATTCCTCGGTCGTGTTGGCCCCCAAAGCTAGCCCCGAGTCGGGGTGCCACCGTCGCCAGGGCGGTCAGCGGGCTCTGCGGCTCTGCACGGTACTGCTCGATGGAGTTGGGCCCGAGTTGCCTCGTGCCTCGCGACCTATTCCGGTGCCCTGAGCCCGGGCATCAGCGGGCGACCCATGTTGCGTGAGGGTCTCTTGCCGACTGCCCGGTCCAGGTGATCATTCTGTTGTCACGCAGGTGTCCCAGGAGTCTGGTGGTGGCTTGTCGAGATAATCCCGATGCATCGGCCACTTGACCGGTGCCCAAAGGACGCCCAGCCTCTTGGAGTACCGTCAGGATGGTGAGCGCCTTGTCTGGAAGGCTTTCTCGTAGGACGGCGGGCAGGGGCTGATCCAGAAGGGTGAGTTTCACACCCATGGAGGATTGGTGGTAGATCGGATCAGTCAGCCCCGCCGTTTCCATGTGTTCGAACATGCGACGGATGCCTTCGCCGAGCTCGCGGGCAATGCCCATGTCGGCAAGAGCGCGGACGATCCGGGGATTGCGCGCAAATCGCACGACAGACGTTGGGTCGGGCAGGCTGGTCACGCCGGGGAAACGACCAGGATTGGTGATCTCAATCCGGTTCGGGAAGATCTCGACTCTGATGTGGTCGCCGTGCATTGAGTAGGAGCGATGGATGACGGCGTTGATCAGCCCTTCTTCCCAGGCCTTGTACGGAAGGATGGGAGTGTCACGGAAAAAGCCATCGTCGGCTAGGCGGCTGAGGTTGGGCAGCCACTCGCCGATCAGTTGGGTGGCCTTGATGATCTGCTCAGGCACGGGGCCGTCGAATCGGATGTCATGGCCGGCCATGAGTGTCATTCGGGATCCAGTGCCGCGTTCCCGATCAGCGTACTTCAGCACACGCACGTGCGCACTGGGAAAGAGTTGGCCTGGATGGTCGGCGAACAGTAACCACGCGGCGACAGTAACTCGGCCGTCCCGGGTAAGAAGCCCTCGCGCGTGTAACGCCGACTCAATGGAGGACGCTCCGAGCAGCCGCTGGTAGGCGGCGCACAAGTCCTGGTTCAGATCGGATAACTCGGCATCCACGGGCTGGATATCGAACGACGCCGTTCCCCGGTCGTAGTCGAGCTCCTTTTGCTGGGTGAAGGTGAGACGGCGGGACTCATCGCCAACTCTCAAGAAGCACTCGCCCTTGACCGTCACATGGACGTGATCGCCAGACTCGATTCGAAGAACAAGGATGGTCTGCCCTTCTGGGCCCGCCAGTTCCAAGACCGATGTCCTGACGGGTGGCACAGTGAAGTTCATCGCGACTTGGCGGATTTCGTTTGCTTTGGCAGGGGTCACGCCTTCGGCCACCCCATCGTGGATGCCCACGACAAGGTAGCCGCCCTCCGCGTTGGCAAAGGCAACAAGAGGCGCAGCGAGGTCCTTGGCGTGGATGCGACCGGACTTGCGGTCGAACCACTGATCCTCGGGGATCGCGACCAGTGCTTCGATTGCCTGCGCTGGGGCCAGGGCTAGCGCCGACTCGATGGTGGCTTGCATCTGTCTACTCTACCACTTGTTGAGTAGAAGACAGTAGATGGCGAAGTAGCTGTCCGGCTACTTCGCCATCTACTTCACCACTCTTTGGCGAAGTAGATGAAGACCCAAACACAGGCGTCACCAGGGACGATGATGCGGGACTCACGCTACTTCACCGTGAGGATGGCGAAGTAGACACCTGCCCCGGGGCCTGGCGAGGGTTGTCGCGATGGTGCCGTCCGTCATCGTCCACGCCTTTCGCGGCGCACGCCTCGCCGAAGGTGGGCACCGGCGTCTACTCACCAACCTCCTTGGCAAAGGCGCGGAATCCCGGGTGTCCCGGTCGTTTCGCCAAGCACTCGCGGATCAGGCGGCGGGCTTTGTCCAGGTCGCCCCGATGGTGTGCCAGACGAGCCTGGAGGTAAGTTCGCTCGGGTCCGGCCAGGGCGGGATGCTTGACGAGGCGGTCAAGGCGGCCTTCGTACTCGGAGTCGACAAGGCGCCCCAGCAGCATCCCGTGCCATGTTTTCAGTGCGCTGGCCCGAACCTCCGGCGACCTTTTCCTGTTCTTGGGCGGAATCTCGTCGCCTTTGTCAAGGGCGCGCAGGTAAGCGTCGGCGAACTGACCCCAGGCATCACTAGCCGGCAGCATCCCGGCCGCCACCTCGGCCAGCGGAGTCTCGCGTTCACTCACCCAGCCGACTCCGTGGCGGCTCCAGCCGTATGGCGACTCCCAGCGGAGCAGCTGTTCTGCAGCTCGTTGACAGAACTCGGGAAAACCAAGGTCGTTGCGATAGGCCGACCACAAAGCAGCAACGGCATCGGAGACCACAAAACGAGCCGCCTCCACAGGATCGTCGGACCGAAAGTAGTGATAGCCACTCATGTCACAGGCCAAGTCGATCAACAAAACCAGCGCAGCAGAGGCGCTCTCGATGTCCTTCCCGCCCAGGGCAGCGACGGCGTCGGTGGCATGGTACTTGAAAGTCGACCGCCAGTGAGTACGCTCCTTGGGCGAAACATCCCGGCTTCCTCCGAGATAGGCCCCTGACCACGCCAGCGCCACGAAGTCGCTCACCCTAGCGAGCACAAGAGCGGGATCGGGAAGCTGACCGGCCGCCTGTCTTTGTACCACGTCGACTCCCGGATCAATCGCCGCGTCCACCCGTTCGCGCATCTGGGCCGAACCGCGCCAATACAGCGTCCATAGCGCCTTCCTTAGCGCCGCCTCGTCGAGTCCCGCCACCTTCGCGAAGAACTGTTCCTTGTTCATCCGTTCCGCCACAGCGTGAGACTACCGAACGCCGAGCCTCGCTTAGTGGGCGCGATGGTGGGGTCCGTCATCGTCCACCGGGTTTGTCCGGTGAACGATGACGGAACCCGGCTTGCCTGAGCACCTCACCTCAAGCGCAACTCCACGGGCGGGGAGAGTGCCGGGTGTTGTTGGTCAACACCATGTCGGCTTGCGCAGGCAAGGCGGCGGCAAGGACGTAGCGGTCCTTGGCGTCCATCTCGACATTGGCGACGACGGGAAGGGTCAATCCAACAGCCCGATCTCATGGGAGAACTCGGCCAGCGTCACGACCCCTGGGCCCTGCATCCTTGCAGGCCACCCTGCGTTTCCCCTGGAGCGAGCGACGGGAATCGAACCCGCGTGGCCAGCTTGGAAGGCTGGGGGTACATGGGCTCTGACCAGCGGGAATGGGCGATGAGCTGCGGTTTGCACCGCATACGCGCGGCAGGGCCAAAACAATGGAGGCAAAGACCGGGATAGGCCTGGGGATGCATCGGCCGTGACCAGCAGAAACAGAGCAGTACCGTCATCGTACGCGCTCAGGGCACATGCTGGACGGGGCGAGCGGGGCATCAGTTGTCGCGTGTGCCGTTCTTACGCTCTTTGACACTGTGGCACCGCGCGACGCGGGGAAACGGCTTCGCGCTCGTGATGTTTCGGTCAGGTCAAGAGTCTTCGCCCTGCTGGTCCTGGGCACCGGCGTCAGCAGCGACGGTCTCGGCGGCGGCAGTCCTTAGTTCAGCTGCGAGCTGGTCCTCTGTGGGTAGGTATAGCTGGTAGCGGGACGCCAGGATCGTCGTGTTGCCTTCAGGCAGGGAGAAGCGGACGACGGCGTCGTTCTTGTCGGCGCACAGTAGGACTCCGACCGTGGGGTTCTCGTCGGGCTCCTTCTCTTGGCGGTCGTAGTAGTTGACGTACATCTGAAGCTGCCCAAGATCCTGGTGGGTCAGCCTTCCTCGCTTCAACTCAAACAAGACGAAGCAGCGCAGCAGCCGGTGGTAAAAGACGAGGTCAACAAAGAATTCGTCGTCCTCCAGGAGGATGCGGCGTTGGCGGGCCACGAAGGTGAACCCGTTTCCTAGCTCGAGCAAGAACTCTTGAAGGTGGGTGATCAGTGCCGCTTCCAGGTCGCGCTCGTAGTAGGCAGCCTGAGGCTTGAGACCCAAGAACTCCAGCATCATCGGGTCCTTGATGATCTCCTCTGGGGCTTGCGGAAGCCGATCCCGGCGAGCGACCGCCAACACTGAGGCTGAGTCACTGGACATCACCAGCCGCTCATACAGCGACGCGTTGATCTGCCGTTGGGTCTCCCTGCCGCTCCATCCACCACGCACAGACTCCAGCTCGTAGAACTCACGCTTCTCGGGGTCCGGGATGCGCACGAGCAGCCGGTACTGCGCCCAGTTCAATTGCGAACGCAGCGCGTTCGCAATCGGGTACGTCCGATAGAACTGCCTCGCCAACTCCAGTTGACGCACAGAAAACCCTGACCCGAACTCAGGCTCGATCCTCCCAGCCAGGTCACGAACGACGAACGCCCCGTACTCGGCCCTGGCAGCACCACCTTGCTCGTCTTCAACGATCCGCTGCCCGATCCTCCAGTACATGACAACGCGGTGGCTGTCGATGCTACGAATCGCCTGCGCCTGCGAGTCCGCAATGATCTCGCGAACATCATCAACCAAGGCATCTAGGCGCGCCTCCTCCGAGGCGTCCCGAGCTGCCAGAGAAGCGTTAGGCCTGATCAGATCGCTCATGCGCGTCCCCCGAAGGAGGCAGAAGCAATTGCGAACGCGGTGCGTTCGCAATTGGACCACCGGGCAACGAGTCTCATGACACCCACGCTAGTCGCCGAACCGACCCCCTCACGCACCGCCACACGCCAGAGCCAGAAAACCACACCAAGTCGAGCCCATCCAAAGCCCTTGGTGGCGCCGCATCCGGCTCGTCGCTCCTGAGCGACGCGTTCGTCGCGTCGCGCTGGACAACAGCTCAAGGCCCTCGTACAATACCTACCGAGAACCAACGCGACACAACGGAGCACACATGCCACCTCGCAGAAAACCGGGAAGCCCCCAGCTTGGCCAGTCCATCCGAGCCCGCCGCCTCGAACTGGGCCGCAGCATAGAGGAGGTCGCACTCAAGGCAGGAGTCGGTGCCAAGACGTGGGGCCGCTACGAGACCGGCGGCTCAATCCGCTTGGACAAGGTCCAAGGCGTTGCTCGCGCACTGGGATGGCACGCACTCCCCGACGCCGACACCGACACCCCCGGCCCCGACCAGGACAACTGGCTCAGGAAAGTCGACAACCGCCACGAGGCCTGGTCTCCGGCCCTGGAACAGGAATACGGTCACTCCTGCGCGCTCACCTTCGCCGTCGGCAGCGACCTGCTGCTCGACCACCTCACGGACGATCTTGACACCCTGGCGTGCATGCCCACCGCCACTCATCTTGGCCAACTCGACACCTCCTGGGTTGCCGACCGCCTACCACCCCAGTTCCTCCCGCGGTACGACTACGAGTTTGTCTACCGGCTTCGCGCGGCAGTGCACATGCTTCGACTCCGGTTCGCCAAGGGCCACTTGCAGGCCTTTTCCCCCCTGAAGCACATCACACTGCGGCTGATCCTCAGTTACGCCGAGCTGTTCGCCGACACCGACCCCCAGCTGTTCCAAGGCCAGGACCACTGGACCGATTGGCTAGCCGGAGTGCTCGGCGACCTTGATGTTGACCGGTATCTCTGCAACCCCACCATTGCCGTCCCGCCCGGCTTCGACTACCACTTCGACCGGTGGGACGAAGAACCAACCGCGAACCAAGACGCGGCACACACCGCCGGGAGCAGCAAGGACGCATCCGACTGATCCGCCGCCGTCGTCCGCGCCACCGACGCGCCCGGGGTGCCAGGCGCCGGGGTGTCATGCCTGGCGCCGACAAGAATGCCACTTCAAGCCGTCACACTGGGGCCACTTCAAGTTGACAAACCCAGTGAAGAATGGCACGCCGAAAAGAGCCCAACTGGCCGGCAGTACGAGAACAGTCCGTGCGGGAGAACTCTCACACCCTGGCTCGGTTCGCGAGTCAGGCACCGAGAGAAGGCGTGTAGCCTTCCTTGCTGTGCTCACGTCCCCCACGGTTCACCGGGAACCACCGCCCGCCTTGTTCATGGACGATGGCGGCCCAATGCTTGGGGTCGAGAGTCACCTGAGTTCGAGCCCGAGAGGGCCGCGAACGGCTCGCCGCCTTTGAAGCAGCGGCGCGGTGTGGAAGCTGAGATGAGAGACTTCGAGGGCCCAACGTTTGTACGCACCTACTTTGGTTGGATAACCCGGAAGGGGCCGCATTGATCCGAGTGCTGTGTCCAACTGCAGCGCGGCTATGCACATCGGGCAGTCTGAGAGGGCGTCGTGCGCGAGGCTGTGTTCGGTCTTGCCGACGCCGCCGTGGACCGTCGCCCTTATCAGCGTGGACAAATCAAGATCAGGATTTGCACTGCCGATCTCGGGAAAGACTCTGGCGGCCAGCCTCGGGCATCCAACAAGTACACCAAGGAGCAGAGCGGTCGCGCGGTACGGCTCGGCGTCGCTTGAGTCGGCGAACGTCGAGAGTTCAGCGGGAGAGACGCCGCAGCGGACAAGTCTGTACAGGTTTACTAGTTTCTTCGCTGCTCGCGGGGTGGAGAGGAGGTGGGCACCAACCGAGCCCAGGTAGTCGATCTCGTGGGAGCTGATAGTCAGGTTCTCCGGTCGTAGGTTGATCGGTGAGCGCTCGGAGGCGCGGGAGGCAACAGTTCGGGCCCGCTGCGCTTCCTTGGTGGACTCGGACCCGTGGCCCGGGCTTCTCGCCGACGTTGCAGGAGGATCATCGACGGGGTCTTGTGTGTCCGCCAGCACCTCGCTTGGAGCGGGAGCGGGCACGGTATCCTCTGCAAGTCCGGTTTCCTGGCCGCTTCGCGGCAGCAGCAGAGTCCCAACGTACTCCCGGACTGTCTCCGGCCTCGGCTTTCGCAACGAGTAGGGGATCTGAAAGATCTTGTCGAGATAGTCCAGGGGATCCCTTACTTCCTCAAGGGGCAAGTCCCCAGCATGCTCCGCTTCTGGAAACAGCGTTTGCTCGTGGTGCTGAAGTGAGCGTCGGAGCCACCGCGCGTCGACGCCAACGACACCAACAAACAGGGGAAGCGACAACAGCAAGTCCACTGCGGCAAGAACGTCAACGACCTTCTGAGGCGGGCAACGATCAAGGTCGTCAACGTAGAGGATCACTCGCTCGATCGGCCGCTCTCCGCCGAGCAACTCAGGCAGCTGTCTTCCCGCATTGGTGATGCGGCGGTCGAGCTCCTGAAGCTGCTGGTGGACCTCCGCCACGATTCCGCGGTACTTCGTTATGTCGTCGCCGACTCCTTGGTTGACGAATCGAGTCAACCCAACTATGGCATCGGCTTTTACCAGAGCCTCTTGGAGGTTTTGCTCCTCGCTGGCCAGATTATTGTCCCGATCCCTCATCTTCTCGTCCGCCGCCTCTAGAGCTTCTTTGGTCCTCCGGAATGCTCTCGCGGCTCGGACGAGAAGCGCCGATACCCACGCCCCCACGGTGGCAGTGATTGTCCAGCCTGTGAGGTCTTTGCCGAACCCCTGCCATAGCGCCAACCCGGCGAGAATAAGAATCGTGGGCAAGATTCCCAGCCCAAACCAGTGCTTTTTGAGACTACGAAACGCCTGATTGGCGTAACTGCGTACTTTCGGCCCAATCTTTGAGTTGGTCGACTGTCGTGCCGAAAGATCGGCCTCTATCTTCGAGCGTTCAGCTCTGATGTCTGTGAGCCTCTTGCGAATCTGGTGGGGGCGCTCGGAGTCAGGGTCTGGATCGGAAGCGTGCGGGTCTATTGCCAGCGCTCGGAACAACTGCTCGACCATCCCCACCCACACCGTGTCGTCACTGTAGTGCCATGCGTTGAACCAGGCCTGGCGGACGTTCCCGACAAAGGCGTTATCTGGCGAGCTGTCTCGGGAGGCCTCCGCGAGCCTCGCCACACGTCTCTTCATCTGAAGCATGAAGCTCGACTTGCCAGAGCCCCAGTCTCCAAGCAGGGCGACCGAGAGCGGTGCCGAGGTGGCGCGAGCGCAGATCAGCGCAGATAGCCTCTCGACTTCTGGTGTGACGCCAAGTAAGTCCTCCTCGCTCGCGTCATCGCTGGTTACACTTGCGATCACGGTCGGTGTCGACTTCAGGAGATCGTCGGTTTCTTCCACCGGCCAGTCGGAGAGAGCGTCATACAGCCAGAGGATCCCGTCGTCACCTGCCGCAACGATGGTGTCCCCACCCGGACTCACCGCCACCGCGTTCACCCCGCCGGTGTGGCCGGTCAGGGGGCCGCCGATGAGGTGGCCGGTGGCGTCCCAAAGCCTGATCGTGTGGTCGCTGCTGGCCGAGGCGATCACCTCGCGCTCTCCCAGCCTCCCGATCGCCACCGC
>WQYN01000084.1 GCA_009781225.1 Micrococcales bacterium
CCAGTCCGTCATGAACCCGGGGTGCACTCCCGTCTCCAGGGCGATCGAGTTCAGCTCACCGTCGGCGCGGAAGAACTCGATCGAGTCCTCGTCCACGGTGAAAGCGCCTCCCACCTGGCGGAAGCAGTTGAGGAACGTCATCATGTCGGCCTGTCGTGCGCCGCGCACCCGGATTGACCCACCGGTCACCAGTGCCGCCGACGCCCAGGAGCCCGCCTCGATCCGGTCCGGGAGCGCCGCGTGAGCGAACCCGCCCAAAGACGCGACGCCATCGATCCGAATCACCCGATCGGTCTCCAGAGAAATCGACGCCCCCATCTTCTGGAGCACACACACCAGGTCAAGAATTTCCGGCTCTACCGCCGCGCCCCGCAGGACGGTGACACCCTCGGCCAACACCGCGGTCAAGAGCAGCTGCTCCGTCGCCCCCACCGAGGGGAAGGGCAGATCCATCTCGATCCCACGCAACCCCCGTGGAGCCCGCAGCCGAATCCCGTCGGACGACTTGATGACCTCAGCCCCGAAGCGCTCGAGAATCTCCAGGTGGAAGTCAATGGGACGCCCGCCGATGTCGCAGCCCCCGAGGTTTGGAATGAAGGCTTCTCCCACACGGTGCAACAGGGGTCCACACAGTAAGATCGGGATCCGCGACGCCCCCGCGTGCATCCGCAGTTCTGCGACCCCCGGCACGTCCGACGCCCTGGGGTTGATCGCGACAACGCCCGCCCCCGGATCCCAGTCCACCTCGCATCCATGGAGCGCCAGGAGGTCAGAGACCACTTCCACATCCCGAATCACCGGGACGTTGGAGATCCGTGAGGGCAGGGAGCCGAGCAGCGCCGCAACCATCGCCTTTGACACCAGGTTCTTCGCGCCACGCACGACAATCTCGCCCTGGAGCGGTGCCCCGCCCTCGACATACATCACGTCGTTACCCATCGGCTCTCTCAGGCTCCTCAGGCTCCTCAGGCTCCCTCACACTCCCACGACAGACTGCCCAGTATCCCCCATCCGCCGCCCGTTCGCCGCAACCTCCATCACAACAGGCGGGCGAGTTCGCCGCACCCCCACCAAGACCTACAACGCCCGCGCCGGCTCGACCCGCACCTTCGGCAAATGCCGCGCCGGCAGCGTCGTTGGCCGCCACGCCTCGCGCCCGGCCTCGAAAGCCGCGATTTCCTCCTCGCGCCGCAGCGTGAGCGCGATGTCATCGAGGCCCTCCATGAGCCTCCACCGCGTGTAGTCATCAATCCCAAAGCGGACGATGACGTCCCTCACCCTCACCTCACGCGCCACCAGATCCACGGTCACCTCGGCGCCCGGCTCCGCCTCAAGGACCTTCCAGATCAGCTCAATGTCCGCCTGGTCCACCTGCGCCGCGACGAGCCCCTGCTTGCCCGCGTTCCCTCGAAAAATGTCAGCAAACCGGCTCGACAGGACAGCGCGGAACCCATAGTCGCGCAGAGCCCACACCGCATGCTCCCGCGAGGACCCCGTCCCGAAGTCCGGCCCCGCCACCAGCACTGACGCACCCCGGTACGGCTCGCGATTCAGAACAAAGTCCGGGTCCCCCCGCCAGGCGGCAAACAGCGTGTCCTCGAACCCGGTCTTCGTGACCCGCTTGAGGTAGACCGCGGGAATGATCTGGTCAGTATCGACGTTCGCCCGCCTCAGCGGCAGTCCCACGCCCGTATGCTCCGTGAACTTCTCCATCGTGATCCCCTAACCATCCAAATCCGACACGTCAGACAGCGTTCCACGCACGGCGGTCGCCGCGGCAACCAGGGGCGAGACCAGGTGCGTCCGCCCGCCCTTGCCCTGCCGACCCTCAAAGTTCCTGTTCGAGGTCGAGGCGCTGCGCTCCCCCGGCGCGAGCTGGTCGGGATTCATCCCCAGGCACATCGAGCAGCCCGCATTGCGCCACTCGGCCCCAAAGTCGCGGAAGATCGCGTCGAGCCCCTCCTTCTCGGCCTGAATCCTCACCCGCGCCGAGCCCGGCACGACAAGCATCCGCACCCCCGCCGCCTTCTTCCGACCTCGCACGATGGCGGCTGCCGCCCTCAGGTCCTCGATCCTGCCGTTCGTACACGACCCGAGAAAGACGGTGTCAACCGCGATGTCCCGAATGGGCGTCCCGGCGTCGAGGCCCATGTACTCCAGTGCACGAGCGCAGGCCGCCGCCTCTCCCTCGTCGGCAAAGTCCTCGGGGGACGGGACCCTCCCCGAAAGCGCCACGCCCTGCCCGGGGTTGGTCCCCCAGGTCGCGAAGGACTCAAGCTCCGCGGCGTCGAGGATGATCTCGCGATCAAACGTGGCGTCATCGTCCGTTGATAACGTGCGCCAGAAGGCGAGGGCGTCCTCCCAGGCCTGCCCCTGCGGAGCGTGGGGCCGACCGCGCAGGTAATCGAAGGTCACCTCGTCGGGAGCGATCATGCCCGCGCGCGCCCCGGCCTCGATCGCCATGTTGCACACGGTCATTCGGCCTTCCATCGACAGCGCGCGGATCGCCTCGCCGCGGAACTCCAGGACATGCCCCTGGCCACCTCCCGTCCCGATGCGGGCGATCACGGCGAGGATGATGTCCTTCGCTCCCACCCCAGGCGGCAGTTGGCCGATGACGGTGATCGCCATCGTCTTGAAGGGGGTGAGCGGGAGGGTCTGGGTCGCCAGGACATGCTCGACTTCGGAGGTTCCGATGCCGAAGGCGAGCGCCCCGAAGGCGCCGTGGGTCGAGGTGTGAGAATCGCCACAGACCACGGTCATGCCCGGCTGGGTGAGGCCGAGTTCGGGGCCGACGACGTGGACAATTCCCTGGTCGGCGTCGCCCAGTTGGTGCAGGCGCAGGCCGAACTCCTCGGCGTTCTTGCGGAGAGTTTCGATTTGGATCCGCGAGGTGGGGTCGGTGATCGGGAGGTCAATGTCGAGGGTCGGGGTGTTGTGATCCTCGGTGGCGATCGTGAGGTCCGGGCGGCGAACGCGCCGGTCAGCCAGGCGCAGTCCGTCGAAGGCTTGGGGGCTTGTCACTTCGTGGACCATGTGGAGGTCGATGTAGACCAGGTCGGGAGCGCCGCCCTGCCCGGGGGCGACAACGTGGTGGTTCCAGACTTTCTCGGACAGAGTGAAGCCCATGGGCCCTCCTCGGATGGCTGTCGGTGTCACGTCCTCCTGCCGTCGTGAGGCGGCGAGTTGCGGTCTCACAGTGTGGAATGGCAGTATCGAGGTATGGACAATGCTAGCTCAGAGGGATCGGGTGTCGGCGTACTCGATAAGGCCATGCTCGTGCTCGACGCCCTGGAGTCAGGCCCCTCGACCTTGGCCGAACTTGTGGCGACTACGAAGCTGGCCCGACCCACTGCCCACCGGCTTGCCGTAGCCTTGGAGCACCACCGGTTTGTGGCCCGCGACCTGCAAGGACGCTTCGTTTTGGGGCCTCGCCTCACGGAGTTGTCGACGTCTGCTGGAGAGGATCGACTGCTCGTTGCAGCCGGTCCCATCCTTCAGGCGCTGCGGGATCACTGCGGCGAATCCGCCCAGCTCTTCCGGCGTCAGGGCGATCAGCGAATCTGTGTTTCCTCGGCCGAGCGCCCCATGGGTCTGCGCGACTCGATCCCCGTTGGATCGGTCTTGTCGATGCACGCCGGCTCTGCTGCCCAGGTGTTGCTCGCCTGGGAGGAACCCGATCGCCTCCACCGAGGGCTCCAGGGGGCACGCTTCAATGCGACGACCCTCGCCGGGGTCCGCCGTCAAGGCTGGGCCCAGTCGGTGGGTGAGCGGGAGGCCGGAGCTGCCTCGGTCTCGGCGCCTGTTCGCGGCCCCGGCAACCGTGTCATTGCGGCCCTGTCCATCTCAGGACCGATCGAGCGCGTCACCAAGCAGCCCGGGCGTCTCCACGCGAACTCCGTCGTAGCCGCGGCCAACCGCCTCAGCGAGCTCATCCGCACGCCCGCCGAGGATCGCCACTGAGTCGTTACATCGCTCCGAGGATGTCGATGACAAACACGAGGGTGGAGCCGGGAGGAATTGGATCCCGGTCCTCGTCGCCGTAGGCGAGGTCAGGCGGGATCACGAGTTCGACGCGGCTGCCGATCGTGTGCCCAGCAAGGCCTGCGACCCAACCGTCGATGATGCCGCCCTGGCTGAGGAAGGCCGCGAACGGGGCGCCGTTTTTCCACGAGGAGTCAAAGGGGGTTCCGTCCCACAGCCATCCGGAGTAGTGGACGGAGATGAGCTGGCTCTCGCGAATCTTGGGGCCCTCGCCCTTGATCAGCACTTCCTCGATGAGGGTCTTGGGAGGCTCTCCCTTGCCGGGTTCGATGGTCGGCACGCCGTTTGCATCTTCGCCAGCCAGGGGGATCTCGGGGTGCTCGAGCTTCTCGGAGGCCTTGCCTTCGGACCTCTCGAGCGGCGTGAGCGCGCCGACAATCGTGATGGCGCTGACGCCCGAGCCCTCTTCACTGCCCATGACGAGCAGGATCTTGGCTCCCACCTTGTTCCCGACAATCCCGTCGAAGAGGACCGGTGGTAGCTGGCCCGATGTCAGGGCGATGGTCGCGGGGGGCGCAGCACCGCCATAGGAGGAGCTGCCGAGCTCGCCGGTCGTGCCATCAAAGTCGGCATAGTCCAGGGCGATCAGCATTCCTTCGACGAGCTCCTCGCCGTCGCCGGGCTCAACGGTGCGGGCCGCCGTTCCTGCGACCGCGAGCGGAACGGGGAAGTAGACAGCCGGATTGCCCGAGGAATCAACCTCCCACTGCAGCATCTCGACGATCTCCTCGGCCGTGCCGAAGCTTGCTGCCGCCGTCGAGTCGGGATCCGGAGGTGAGTCGGGATCCGGCTTCGTTTCGGATCCGTCAGCCGACGGAGAGGCAGTGGACTCTCCTGGCTTGTTGCTGGAAGAACAGGCCGCCAGCGAGCCGACAGCGAGGCCAAGCGCGAGCGCGCAGGCAATGGTTCGTGTGGATTGGCGTCTCATGGAACACCCCTTGCTGGGTCACAGCCGCTGGTCGACGCGGCCTTGGGTCGTTGGCTTGACCCCCACGTCCCACTACGGGTCGCAAACGCCACACCGTAGCCCCGACCGGATTCGAACCGGCGCTACCGCCTTGAGAGGGCGGCGTGCTAGGCCACTACACAACGGGGCCAACAAACGGGAGCTGAGCTCCGCGCGCGTGTCCCCGAAGCGCTACCGCTCGAAGGCACTCGTGCGATTGTACGGTCTCCCCCCCTTTTCCGCCACCACCCGCCCGCAGTGCCCGTCCGCCCCTCCCCTCCCCACCCCTCCCCACAGCGATTATGGCGAAACCTGACCTTTTCCGGGCCTGACAGCGCTCTTGTAGGTCAGGTTCCGACATACTCGGCGCAAGGGGGGTGCGATCCGAGCCAGGCGGGCCGTCGTTTGGCCGGAGCGCGGCGGGTCGGGTAGCGTATCCCCTTGCGTCCTCGCGCGCGGCCATCCAAGGCCGTACGCAGGACGAACACCCCGGTGGGGTATGGTGTAATTGGCAGCACGACGGATTCTGGTTCCGTTAGTCCAGGTTCGAGTCCTGGTACCCCAGCCACGAAGAAGTGGTTACGAACACCGCAAACGCAAGCGCCGCCATCGTGCGCTGTCTACCGCCGCACCACTGGATTGCTCAGCATTCCAATCCCGCCGACCTCGCAACTCACCTCGTTGCCCACGTCGAGCGGGCCGACTCCTGCGGGCGTTCCGGTGAGGATGACGTCGCCCGGGAGCAATGTGAAGCAGGAGGAGACAAAGGCGACGAGGTCGCTCACGCCGCGCACCATGTCCGCCGTGGTGCCGTCCTGGCGCAGCTCGCCATCGACCCAGCAACGCACCGGCGCGCAGGAGGTGTCGAGCTCGGTCTCGATCCACGGCCCCAGCGGGCATGCGGTGTCAAAGCCTTTGGCGCGCACCCACTGCGGCTCGGCTCGCTGGGCGTCGCGCGCGGAGACATCGTTGGCAACGGTGTAGCCGAGAATGACCTCCTCCGCTCGCTCCGGCGGGACGTCCTTACACAGACGCGAGAGAACGATGGCGAGCTCCGCCTCGTGCTGAACCTCGCCTGACCAGGGCGGAAGCACGATCGGGTCGCCCGGGCCGCAGACCGAGGTGTTGGGCTTGAGGAAGATGATGGGCGTGGCGGGAACCTCGCCTCCCATTTCCTCGACATGCGCCGCATAGTTGGCTCCGATGCCTACCACCTTGGAGCGGGGGATGACCGGCGCGAGGAGGCGCACATCGGCGAGCGCGTGGGAGATCCCCGTCGCGGACACGCCGGTGAAGAGGGGGTCGCCGGAGATTTCCATGACGCGCTCGGCGTCCTTCTCGCCCTGGACGATTCCATATCGCGGCTCGCCACCGGCCGTGTACCTCGCAATGCGCACGCCCGACAATCTACCCCGCGACCGGCAACTAGCCCCAAGCCCCGTAGAAATACTGAAGGACCGCGCGCAGTCTGCTCTATGCTTGGGGTCAGTCCCCATCCCCCTTTGCACAGGTGCATAAAGAGAGGTACAAACAAATGAACATCGGCGCAATTGTCCCAAGGCCCCGACGCGCCATGTCGGTCGTACTCGCAGTAGCAGTCGCAATGCTCTCCGGATCCCTCCCGGCACGCCCCAGTCAAGCCGAAGACGTCGCCCCATTCGCGGAGTTGTACTCTGCGACGGCGTCCGGCCCGACTGCGACAGCTGGCAATGCCCTCGCGGCCTGCGATCCGAGCGACGCTGACTGTCCACCGCCGTCAACTCCCCTCGACGCCGACGGCAACCCGGCGACCACCGCCCCCCCTGGCGACGCCTCCCCTGACGGCGCCCTCCCCGACGGCGCCTCCCCTGACGGCGCTGCCTCCACCTCTGACCCCTCCCCCGGGGCGGGCGCCGAAGACCCCGGTGCCGTCACCCCCACCTACCCCGCCTTCAGTCCCCCCGAGCGAACGATGACGGCTGCCCCCATCGCCCCCGCGCAACTAGAGCTAGCGGAGGCGGACGATGACGCTGACCTCGCGGTCACCATCAAGGCCACCCCGAACAACCCCCAACCCCGCCGGGCCGTCCACTACACCATCACAGTGACGAACCACGGACCAGCGGTCGCCACCGGCATCACGCTCCAGGCCGACATGACCTCTACGAATCCAGGCCTACCCGGGTTCGACGAAGTCTTCCCAGGAGATTCAGGGTTCGACTGCTCCAACCCTGCGAACACCCCCATTCGGGTCTACTGCTCCCTTCCCACACTCGCCGCCGGACAGACCGCCACCATCCTCATGATTTCCGTGATCCCCGGGGTCTACGGTGCCTTCATCACCACGACCAACACGGTCCGGCTCACCTCGGCCACCCCCGACCCCACCATGGCGAACAACACCGCCGCCGCCACCGCCACCACGCGCGCCATGAGCACCTCTCTAGTTCCCTTTTCCCCTCGGTTCTCCGCAAACACCAACGGGACGATCACGACGATCGGTAACCAGCTGCTCACCTGTCCTCCCGCCGCCACTGGCTGCACTGAGGGTCTGCAAGGCATTGGGAACTACATCCTCAACAACGACTTCGCGATGACGAACCTTAACGCCGATACCAGCTCTCACGGATTCGCCAACTCCTCCGGGGCCGAGCTGGTCCTCCCCGCCGGCGCCGAGGTTCTGTGGGCTGGCCTGTACTGGGGTTCCCGCCTCAGCTACGCCCAGTCCGAGACAAACACCCACCAAACGATGCGCCTAAAGGTGCCTGGGTCCACCACCTATCAAGCCATTCGCTCGAACGTGGCCTTTGGCCCGACCGCTGCCAACTACTCCTACCAAGAGTTGGCCGACGTTACCCACCTGGTCCGCGCTGCCGGCTCGGGCTACTACTGGGGTGCTGGCGTCCTGGCCGATTCGGGCTCTGATCGCTATGCCGGCTGGGCATTGACCGTGGTGTACCGCCACAACAGCCTCGAGCCGCGCAACCTCACGGTCTTTGACGGCTTCGCCTACGTCGTCGGCGGTGCCAATGAGCAGATCCCCATCTCCGGCTTCCTGACGCCGTCCACCGGCACGGTGAATACGCAGCTCGGCATGGTCGCCTGGGAAGGTGATCTCGGTCTGGTCGGCGACTATGCGCGGCTCAACAATGTCACGCTCTCCACTGCGGTCTCTCCTGCGGACAACTTCTTCAACGCCACCAATGACAACAACGGTGTCATTGTTCAGAACCGCACTCCGGCGCATCGCAACATGCTCGGCTTCGACATTAAGAACCTGAGTGCTCCGGGCGCGATCGCCAACGGTGCCACCAGTGCGACCTTCACCTTTGGCTCCTCCGGTGACGTCTACTTCCCCGGAGTCTTCACGACCGCTATCAGCCTCTATGCTCCCACCTTCGTCACTTCGACCAAGACAGTGCGGAACCTTGACGGCAACCTTCCCGCCAGCCCAGGTGACCGGGTCCGCTACACCGTCACCTTCACCAACTCCGGCGACGATGGGGCCGTTGACGCCATCTCCAGTGACGTCCTGCCCGCGAACGTGACGTACGTTCCGGGCTCGCTCACGCTGCTCGGCTCCCCCAATCGTCCTCTCACCGATGCTCCGGGGGACGATGTCGGAGAGTACGTCGGTGATACCGTCACCGTTCGCTTGGGTGACGGTGCGAACGCCACCAGCGGGGGCTACATCGGCGTTGGAAAGACCTTCGCCTACGAGTTTGATGCGACAGTGGACGCAGCCGCTGCCGGCACCACGGTCAGCAACACGGCGACAATTGACTACGTCCAAGAGACCCTCCGCGAGCCGGGCTCCCATACCCTCGATCCCGCCACGTTCCCGGTCATCCAGGAGCTTGCCGATCTGGCGATCACCAAGTCGATGTCTCCGAGTCCTGCGACAGCCGGCAACACCGTTACCTCGACCCTGACGGTTGTCAACAACGGGCCGACCTCGGCAGCCAACGTCGTCGTCAACGACACCCTACCGGCGGGCCTTGTGGCGCTCACCGCCACCTCCTCGGCGGGAGCCGACTGTTCTATCAACGCCGGGTCTCCCTACACCGTGGATTGCCCTCTGGGAACACTTGGCAGCAGCGCGACCGCGACCGTGACGATCACGGCGCGGATCCCTGCCGACTTCTCCCCCACCTCGATCACGAACCGCGCGACCGTCACCTCGACCACGCCGGACCCCGTTTCGACGAACAACCAGGCAGAGGCGGCGATCCCCGTGGCTCCGAGCGCTGACCTCGCCGTCACCAAGACGGCCAGCGACTCGACACCCTCGCCCGGGACGTCTACGAGCTTCACGATCACCGTCACGAACAACGGCCCATCGGTGGCACGCAGCTTTGCCCTCACCGACTCTGTCCTGACCTCGAGCCGCAGCGGACTCCTCCTCACGGGCGTGTCTGCTGGTCCGGGCCTCGCGTGCACTCCCCCACCTGCCTCCACCTTCTCCGAGTTTGACTGCACCGGAGGGGAGCTTGCGGTGGGCGCGAGCGCGACCCTGACCGTCTCAGCCTGGTTGGCACCGAACGTTGCGGAGGGGACAACTCTCGAGAACTCCGTCGAGGTCTCCTCCACGACCCCCGATCCGAACATGGCGAATAACCGCGCCACGAGGTCGATTCAGGCGGGAACCCCCTGGGCTGATGTCGCGGTCTCCAAGACGGGATCCGCCTCAGCAGTCGCAGGAGGACCCATCTCCTACACGCTGGGCGCCCAAAACCTGGGACCGGCGGATGCGACGAGTGTTGTCATCACCGATGTGGTCCCCGCGTCGATCATCGTGAGTTCCGCGACTACAAGTTCGGGGTCCTGTGCCGTTGATCCGCCTGCTGCAAGCAAGGCAGCAGGCCAGAGCCAGACCGTCACCTGCACGTTCGGTCGGCTCGCGGGCCCAGGGATGCTTCTGCCCGATTCCGGCGGCAAAGTGGAAGCCACCATCTCCGGCACGCTCGGCTCGGATGCTCCCGCCGGCGGCTTGGTCAACACCGCGCGCGTCACCTCCGACCACGATCCCAATCCTGCGAACGATGAAGACTCCGCCACCACGGCGGTCGGGGCGTCGGCCGACCTTGCGGTGACCAAGACGGTCGCCAATCCTTCCGCGTCGGCAGGCACGTCCACCACGTTCACAATCACCGTCACGAACAACGGCCCCTCGGTGGCCCGCAACCTCACCTTGAGCGATGGCATGGTCAATGGCGGCAACAGCGGAATCACCTTTGAGGACGTGACCCCCGGTCCGGGCCTCACCTGTCCGGGCTTTGTTCCCCCGACCCAAGACTGGAGCTTTGAGTGCACCGCCGCCCAGCTTGCCGTCGGGGCCAGTGTCACGGTGAGCGTCAGGGCCTGGGTGGGCACGGCCGTCCTCGCCGGAGCGCGCCTGGAGAACAAGGTCGAGGTCTCTTCTCAGACTCCCGATCCTGACACCTCCAACAACACCGCCTCGGCTGTGATCCTCGCGGGCACTCCTTGGGCGGATGTGTCGGTCGCCAAGACCGCTCCTGCGACCGCCATCGCCGGTGGGTCCATCTCCTACACGCTTAATGCCCGCAACCTCGGTCCTGCCGAGGCGACGAGCGTCGTCATCAGCGACGAGGTTCCCGCGGCCATCACCGTCTCCTCGGCTGTCTCCAACTCGGGGTCCTGCTCCGTCAACCCCCCGGCTGCGACCAAGACACCGAGCCAATCCCAGACCGTGACCTGCCCGATCGGACGGCTCACTGCTCCGGAGCGTCCGTTCCCCTCGCTGGGAGGATCGGCTCAGGTCACCATCACGGGAACCGTCGACCCGGGGACTCCGGCGGGCGGCCTGGTCAATACCGCGCTCGTTGCCTCCGATCACGATCCGAACCCGGACAACGATGAAGACTCCGCGACGACCGTCATTGGCGCTGCGGCGGACCTGGTGGTGACGAAGACCGCGGATGCGTCGGCTCCGTCTGCGGGGACGTCGTTCACCTACACGGTGACGGTGCGGAACAACGGGCCGTCGGTGGCTCGGGATCTGGTTCTCAACGATGCGATTCCGACTGCGAACCAAGGTGCTCTCCACTTGATCTCTGTGGCTCCGGGGACGGGGTTGACCTGTCCTGCTGGGGATGTGACACAGACCTCTGCCCGGTGTACCGCATCAAGCTTGGCCGTGGGGGC
>WQYN01000085.1 GCA_009781225.1 Micrococcales bacterium
CACCCACACCCACCCCACCCCCCAGGCCCACCCATGACGGCCGATCCACGAGCCGTCGCCCTGGTGACCGAGGCGGCGCGTGCCGCCGACCGCCGCAAAGGCCTGGCAATCCGAGCGATCGACGTCTCCTCCCGACTCCCGCTGGCAGACGCGTTTCTCCTGGTGACAGGCAACTCCGAAAGGCAAGTCGGCGCCATCGTCGATGAGGTTGAACAGGCGATGGCCAAGGTGGGTCAGCCTCTGCGGCGACGTGAGGGCCACGAGGTGGGCCGCTGGGTGCTCCTCGACTACGACGAGGCGATCATCCACATCCAGCACCACGAGGATCGTGCGTTCTACGGACTGGACAGCCTCTGGAAGGACTGTCCCGCCATCGTCCTTCCGGCATTCCCTGGCGAAGATGGCGACGAGTTGGCGAGGACCGCATGACCGCGCGACGCGTCGTGTGCTGGCGCCACGGCCAAACCGAGTTCAACATCACGGGCGTCATCCAGGGCTCGACTGACACGGCGCTCGACGAGGCCGGCCACGCCCAGGTCGCCGCAGCCGCCGCAGCGATCGCCGAGCTCGGACCGGTCGCCATCGTCTCCTCCGACCTGATTCGCGCGCGGCAAACCGCCTCGTATCTCGCCGAGAAAACCGGCCTTGACGTGCAGCTTGACCCGCGCCTGCAGGAGCGCGCCTTCGGAGACTGGGAAGGGCTGGCTGTCACCGACGTCGCCAAGCGCTGGCCCGCCGAGTCCGCCGCCTGGCGCGCCGGCCAGGACGTCCCGTCGGTGGGCATGGAAGGCCGCGAGGCGGCGGCCACCCGCTACGCCGCCGCCCTGCGCGACGCCGCAAAGACCGTGGACGATGACGGAATCCTCGTCGTCGTCTCCCACGGCGGAGTGACCGTCTGCGGCCTAACCGCGCTCCTGGGCCTGGACACCGCGACCTGGCGCGGCCTGCGGGTCATGGCCAACGCCCACTGGGCCATGCTCGACCGCACGAGCGGCGGCCCGGCCGGTTGGCGCCTGGCCGCCTACAATCTCGGCGTCACCAAGGCCGGCGAATCCATCTCCCGATGGTTCTGATGGGAATGTGGTTGGCGCCGCCGCAGCCAATCATCTAGACTCGTTCCTGCCGTCGTCCCCCCCCCGCGGACGATGACGGTACCCGCCCTCGGGGCATTGGCGCAGTTGGTAGCGCGCTTCCATGGCATGGAAGAGGCCAGGGGTTCGAATCCCCTATGCTCCACCATTTGTTCGATGTCCCAACCCTGTCCTTGTCGATGTCTGCGGGCAGGGGTGTGTCGAGGTCGATGAACGGGTGGTGCTGCTTGGTTCGCTGCCAGCTCCGGTGGCCTAGTCAGCGGTGGTGATCCACTTGCCGTAACGTCGTCCACCTTCTCGTTGGATGAGTCCGAGCGTGCGCAGTTGCTCAAGTAGTCTGAAGGTCTGTCGCTCGGTGATGTTGGCTGCCTTAGCAAGTTGGCTGGCTGTGAGTGTGGGATCGTCCCGAAGCAGCTGAAGGATCAGGCGTTCGGAGTCAGTGAGGTCTTCTTCCTTCCTGACATCCTTCCTGACATCCTTCCTGACATTGTCCGCAGTGTCTGGCTGTGAGGGCCGGGCTAGGGGGATGATCGTCTCAAAAACATCGCCGTCGATCAGTTGCGGGTCCTGACCTGAGTAGATGCGCGTGTACTTGTACAGGTTACGGACGCCAGAACCTAGAGTGTCAGCGAAACCAATGTTGACGAAGAACTTTGCGATCAGTGGGTTCTTCGGGTCAGGCTTGTAGTTGTCCGGGTCGATGGGGCCAGAGCGCAGTGGACGATTCCAGTTTTCCGTCACCAAGCTGTCACGGTCGATGGTGACCCTGGCGGGCATCGTCGAAGCGAACTCCTGGTGCGAGAGGAGGTTGGAGACCACCTCGAAGGCGATGTGGCTGCGCACACTGGTTCGCTCGTCGTCCACGACAAAGAACCGGTCCAAAGTGTGCTTGGCGATGAAGCTCATGACCTGGTCGAACGCGTCGATCAGGTTGCAGGTGACCATCAACCGGTCGTCGTAACGCCAGGTGTCATCCACCCTGAGCACACAGTCGATGACATAGCCAGGACAGCAGTTCACGATGGTTTTGTCAGTGCCGAACAGAAGGACCGCAGCCAGGTTGAAGCACTCCTTGGCTGACGCTGGGTCAGTGTCAATCAGCCCGGCGCTGCGCAGTATCTCCAGGTCTGTCATCTGGCCCCACGGGTGCCCCTCGGTCTTGTTGACAGCCCGCTGCCGCACCACCGGCATCAGCTCCGCCAGACGCAAATCGGCTTCCGTGATGAGCGGGAACAGCTTCCGCTCGGTGAACCGGCCCGACTTCCGCTCGAACAGCGCGTTCAACAGCCCCACGTTGCGTGAGATGTCAACATCGCCGTCCTCGGCACGGTCGTAGGCGTGCGACTTGTACTGCACCGGCGAGGAGTGCGGCGGCACGTAGACTGCCAGGATGAGCTTGCCGTCAACATCGACGGTCTCTGGCTCTAGATAGAGCGAGGGGAACACCAGCTCGGGGTTACTGAGCACGTTGGCGAAGTTCCTCTTCAACCCTTCGATCTGGGCGTGGTTCAATCCCAGGACCGTGCCATCATCGGCGACACCCAGCAAGATGTGACCGCCGTACCGGTTCGAGAAGGCGACCACGGTCTCGAACACTGAGCTACCCAGTCTGCCCGACGTGACGCTCTTGAACTCGATCATCAACCCCTCGCCTTGGGCGAGCCACTCTCTGACTTGCTCAACTAGCACCAGCACGCCTCCTTTCGCATGTCAACCATTGTGCCAGTTGGGTACGACACGCTTGAGTCTGTCGTTGACGGCGGCATTGGTGACGCAGCCATGCTAACGCCGCTCGCCCCACCTGAGGGCAGCCACTCGCCTGGCCACGGGTAGACCTCGGGTCACGCGCCATCTGGGGCGGGCTAGATGGTGGCGTGGGGAGCCCCCACCATGTCGCATTGGCCTGTGAGTTGGTAGCGCGCTTCCATGGCATGGAAGAGGCCAGGGGTTCGAATCCCCTATGCTCCACCAAATGCCGCTTGCTCGAACCCCTGACCTGTTCAGGGTGATCTTGGCGAAGAAGGCGCGGTTGATCTGGCGGCGGCCTTTCGCGAAGGTGGTGCGACACCCAGGTACCGTCGACCCGCCAGGCGAGGCCCGCTACACGCGTTCGATACGGGATAATGGGACGACCACGATGGATAGGCCATCGTGTGGGCGTGAGCAGGAGGTGAGGCATGGCTAACGCGGCAGGACCGGATCAGAAACTCTCAACAGTGTTGAGAGAAATCGTCCCGGCCGATCTGGACGCTGACCAGGTGTTCGCGCCGCTGCTGGCCATCATCGAGCAGGCCCAAGCCAGGGCGTACCGGGCGGTCAACCGCGAACTGGTCGGCATGTACTGGGACATCGGGGCCTACATCAGCGTCAAGACAGCCACGGAAGACTGGGGTAAGGGCGTGGTCGCCGAGTTCTCCCGCTGGGTCCGTCGCCGTCTACCGGGCATCACAGGCTTCTCCCCGCAGAACGTGTGGCGGATGAAGCAACTGTTCGAGACCTATCAGGGGAACGAGAGACTCTCGGCACTGTTGAGAGAAACGACGTGGAGCAACAACTTGGCTATAGTCCAAACTCGCTGAGCTACGCGACATCGCCGCGAGCGACACCGAAGACTGACGCAGGCATCACCAGTCGGACCCAGTGAGCCGGTCGGCGGGAGGATTCCGCGGACTTCGGCCAGTTCGCACACGGTCCCGCCGCTCCGGTGGCCCTCGGCCGTCTCCTCGATCTGAGCCTCACTGAGCCGCCGCACTTGCTTGGGTCTCACGTGTGAGATTCTTCGACACTCCCCAAGTGCCCTGCATTGAAGGCCTTGCGCACCTTGATCAGCTCGTTCATTGCGTGTGCCAGGGTTGGAGCTTTGTCTCGGATGCTCCACCACGTAGACTGACGCGTTCTGCGTCCTCGGTTACACCGCCAGCTTCTCGCCGAGGGCGAAATTCTCTCCTTGCAACCCCGCCGCCCCGAGGGTACCCTGACGTGGTCTAGACAATCGTTCGGGTCTGACCTCGTTGGAGCCGAGCGCTCCTAAGTTGTTCGGCCATTCCATGCCAGGAATGGGCTCCGACCAGGCTTGTCAGGGAGAAATCCACACCATTTCATATGGAGAATTTCTAAGGAGAGATTCATGGTAACAAAAAAGGGACGGCGGGCTTCGGTCGCCGTGCTGCTCGCAAGTGCGCTGGCAGCAACCTCACTGATCACAATGACGCAAGCAAGCGCTGCTCCGGTCGCGGATGACGCCGCATCGGCAGTGGCGAATGGCGCTGCAGCGATCAACCCGCAGTGGACCTACGATTCAAGGCCCGCAGTGGGATCACAAGACCCGGTGACGGCAGAACCCCTGCCGGACCGGCCCTCCACGACACCGTGCGAGGTGACTCTGTTCAACGACATGAAGTTCGTTGCGTTTGATGGCGCACCACCGCAGGACTTCGACTACGCTGGCCCGCCCGCAGCCTGCCCAGGCCCATGGGCGAAGGTCGTGATGGTCAACGAGGTGTGGACCGATCCTGAGGCCGGACTGTATGACAAGACTGTCCGGGTGTTCCTCGGTGGCGTCACGCTCTTCTACGGCACGACGCAGGGGCCTGGAAGGTACGAGCAGAACTTCCCACAGCATCCTGAATACTGGAACAACGGCGCCGGCGGCCCCGGGTTCGTTGCCAGGAACTTTGAGGAAATCGACGTGACGGAGTACTCCCCGTTGTTCATGACCGCACAACCCGGCGTTGCGCACTACGACAACGATGCCTTCTCCAGCGGTCAGTATTTGGCCGCCTACCCCATGCCCAGCACTGTCATGCAGGCTGCCCTCCATGGGACCTCCAAGCTGCTGTTCTACCCGTTGGCTGCTGGTCAGGCTGCTCCTGTCGTCGCCGACAAGGTGATGTCACTCGAGCCGAACACCCGCGAGGGCTATGTGATCTGGAGCAATACTCAGTCGCTGTCCTACACCTTCAATGCGCCTGGGGCTCAGACCTTGCCGCGCAACCTGGAGCGTTTGTATCTTGACTTCCATCGTGAGGGCCAGCGTTCAGATGAGTTCTACAACGGCGGCTCTGGCAGGGCTGCTCTTCGCGAGTTCGTGGTGAAGATCGATGGTGTGGCCGCAGGTGTTGCACCGGCGTACCCGTATAAGTACACCTACTCCAACGGTGGCGGATACAACAACTATCACTGGGCTCCGGTTCCGGCAGTCTCAGGGTTCAACTTCATCCCCTACCGGGTTGATCTGACCCCGTTCGCAGGAGTCTTGGCTGATGGCGCACCGCACACGGTCTCGATCGATGGTGCCGGTCTGATGGCAAACTCGGCGACCTCGCGGACATGTCTCTTCTCCCAAGTCAGGACTCTCCGCTCAATCCCCACCAACCAAGACAGCCTCTACTGCAAGCCGGGCGAGACGGGATGGGTGCTGACCAATGGTGCGTTCTTCTATATCACGGGCACCCTGGTGGCCTACACAGATAAGGGCACGACACAAACCACTGGTGCGGTGACTCAGAACACGCTGACCGCCACGCCAACCGTGACCGTGAGGTCGAACCCGACGAGCGCTCTCCTCAGGCACGACAACGTGATCAGCGGCTACGTGGAAGGGTCGAAGGGCAAGGTGACGACCACTCTGGATCAGAAGATCAGTCTCGACACGAACTTCACAGCCTCGACAACCGCTGTTACCGGCGCGAACGTCAATCAGCTGACCAAGTACGAGTTGACTACGACTGTCACTGATGATGCCAATACCTCGGTGAGGAAGGTCAACCTGGAGTACATCGACCAGGGTCGAAGCAAGCGCACAGACGGACTGAGCACCAACGGCTGGACCTATGACCTTCAGACGGCGGTCAACGGCGTCCAGGACTATTGGGTGAAGATGTCTGACCTGTACCAGACCCCGACCGCTGCCCTGGGTAGCGGCTTGAACAACCCGCCTCAGACTGGCACCGCGACGCAGCGCTTCGTGTCCTTCGACTCAACCGACAAGTGCTACGACCGGCTGTTCAACATGGACATCACACAGCGGAAGCCCTCCATGACGGGCATCACTGATGACGTCGCCTGCGACGCCCGCGTGGCTCCTTCGGCGAAGCTGGCCGTGTCGCCGGCTCGTGCGCAGGTCGCGGGCGCTCCGGTCGCGATGACCGCCACGCTGGACAAGCCGGCCGCCACCGGTTCGGTGCAGTTCTTCGACGGCCCCGAGTTGCTCGCGACCGCCGCCGTGGCCGCTGGTGCGGCGTCGTTCACGACGTCGGCCCTGGCCGCCGGACTGCATCCGCTAAAGGCGGTCTACGTTCCGGACCTTGCTGCTGCTGGCGTGTTCAAGTCCAGTGGCCCTTCCAACACCGTGTCGTTTGCGGTTGGCACTGTGCCGCCGGTCGATGAGGATCTGGAAGTCGATCTCAGCAACGGCGTCTTGTCCCTCGAGGTTCCCGTGAACCCGGCGATTGACTTCGGTTCGGTTCAGGTGACCGGCGCGGACCAGTTCGTGGAGAAGTCCTCGAACACCGCGGTGGTCGCGGACGGGCGCGGCACGGATGAGGGCTGGACCCTCACGGGTGTCGCCTCCGACTTCGTTGGAGACAACACCGGGCGTCGGATTCTGGCGGCGAACCTGGGCTGGCTCCCGTGGTCTCAGCTCAAGCCGGGCACGTCGGACGGTCTGATCCCAGATCTTCCGCCGGGCACGCAGTCGGTGGTATCTGGTCCGGTAGTCGCTCCGGCGAATCCGGATGGCCTGTCAACGCCGAAGGTCTTGTGCCATGGTCCTGTTGGCTCGTCGACCGGTCAGTTCGAGTGCGGCGCCTCGCTCAAGCTGGGCATCCCGTGGTCGACACCCGCCGATCACTACACCGCAGTTCTCACACTCACCCTCATCTAACCTGACGAGGGCTGAGTCCTAGCAACCAAGGGCCGGGCCCGGGCGTCTCCAACGAGGCGACCGGGCCCGGTTCGTTTTTCACGGCATGGCGGTCCCCGCCGGGGCACATCAAGGTCCCCGCCGGGGCGCATCAAGAAGAGGTCATCCCCTAAGTGTCTTGGCGACCTTCTTCTGCGCGATGGTCTTGGTGCCGGGGAACGTGACCGTGACCTTCGACTTGCCCTTGGGAAGAGCGATGGTCGTCTTGCCCTTCTTCAGCTTCAGCGTCTTGGCCTTGCCCTTGCCGATCTTGACCTTGACCTTTCCCTTGACGGTCTTGGTGCCCTTGGAAGTGACGGTGATGGTCAGCTTGCCCTTCTTGACCTTGAGTTTGACGGTGGCCGGCCCCTTAGCGATGGTGATGGTGCCGCCATCGAGCGTGAAGGGCTTCCCACCAGCGATGGTGACCTTGAGCTGGAGGCGATGTTTGCCGACACCCAGTGGCATAAGGCTAATGATGATCTTGCTGCCGGACGTCCACACCCCGACGCCGACGATCTTGCCCGTGGAGAGGTCAACCACCTCGACCGCGCCGGTGGTTCCTGGGGCCACGGTTGATGGGTCAAAGACGACCGTCCCCTTCGTGTCCGGCGTGATGGTCGGCTTGGGAAGCGTGACGCCAGCAGAGGGCGGCGGGTCGGAGCCCCCAGGGTTCGTCGGTGCAATGACGGTAAGCACGCCGACCTGCTCAGGGTCATAGGTCTCGGCATAGCCGATGACGGCGCTGGTGAACGTGATCCACACGTCGTGCCTGCCCACCGCCAGGCCGGGAACCGTGAAGGTGACGTTGCCCGTCGCCCATTCGCCTGACCCGAGGGGAGTGTTGGTAGTCCTGTCGTGCAGTGTGAAACCGCCGCACGCCGCCTTCGCGCCGTCTTGGGTCGTAGAGACGATGACGGACGCTGCCTCCCCGGCCGTGATGGTCGCCTTGGAGAGCTTCGCGTCGACCGTCTTGAAGAAGCCCGGACAGCCGGCGATGAGAGTGACCAGCTGAGTCTTGCTGAAGCTGCCGACCGATGCTGTGATCGAGAAGGAGTAGGAGCCTGACTTGGCGAGACTGCCCTTGAGTTGCCAACCCGCGACGCCTGCGTTGTTGAGGGTGACACCGGCCGGCAGGCTCGACCCGGAGGCGAGCTTCGCGGTCGGCTGTGGATTGCCTCCAATTCCGAGGGGAACAGAGAACTGGGCTCGTACCGGGACTCCAATCACGCCATTGTTGCTGAGGTTGAAAAACGCGGGAGTGGTCGACGCGCGGGCCTTGGTCACGGCGGCGTTCGCGTCGAGCAGACCGGCACCGATCTCACTCTTGCCCCCGGGGATACTGCGCGTCGTGGAGGTGAGAATCGACTTCACCGCGGCGGGAGACAGTCCCGGCTTGACCCTCATGACGAGCGCCGCAGCAGCAGCGACCATGGGGGAGGAGAAGGAAGTCCCGTCCCACATGCAGACGAAGCCGTTGTAGAAGCAGAAGAGCTGCTCCGAACCAGTAATTGAGTCCGGTCCCCACCCGTAGACGTCTTCGCCTGGGCCCACGAGGTCGACATGATTGACGGGATTCCAGTTCGAGAACGAGGCGCGAACGCCGAGCAGGTTCATGGCGCCCACTGAGATGACTCCGGGAAAGGCTGCGGGGTAGTTCGCTTTGTTCCACGCCTCGCCGTTTCCGGGGTTTGCGCCGTCGTTCCCCGCCGAGGCGACGACCACGACGCCTTGCCCCAGCGCCTGGTCAATCGCCCACTTTTGCACCGAGTTGGGCTGCGGGCCACCCAGGGAGAGATTGATGACCTTGGCGCCTTTGGTCGGCGCATCGAGCAGCGACTGGATGATTCCCAGGGACGTCAAATTGTCCTCTGCGTCGGTCGCCTTGTAGCAGATCACCTTGTTATCCCAGGCGGCACCCGCTCCGTAGTGGCCATTGTTTGTTGCTGAGCCGATGACGCTGGCCACGCCTGACCCGTGGAACGAGTCAAGCAGCCAGGGTTGTGCAGGCAGCACGGTCGCCTTGCCTTCGCCGAAGTCGTAGCCAGCGACCATGTTCGGCCCATGGTCGCGGTGGTCCAGTGCGCACCCCGAGTCAATGACGGCGACCGGCGCGGTATCCGGTGGGGCAAGAGAGGATCCCATGGCGGCGAGCTGCGCCCACGCACCGGCGAAGTTCGAGCCGCGGCCCGTGCCGTAGGATCCGATCGCAAAGGAGTCTTTGAGTCCCCACTGCCGAGGGACAATGCTCCACCACGACTGGGTCGGATAAGGCATGTTGATGGTGTCGCTAAAGTCGACGTCGTTGGGGTACGCGCCGTAGTGCAAATAGGACTTCGTGTCATAGTCCACCGCCTCGAACAGCCCGGAGTCGACAAGCTCGGCGGCCAGGTCCGGTCCCGCCTCCTCCTCGGTTCGGATGCTCGCCACCTGGAACTTGCTTCCCGCGGCGGACTTCAGTGACAGCGTCGAGTAGCTGTCATCGGGAGTCGCCTCGCTCACCGCCTCACGGATCATGGAGACAGCCGCGCCGTCGCGCGTGATCGCAATGATGGTCGAGGTGTCGACGCTCGGGTCGTCCGGGTCAGACAGTGGCCCGGAGGTCGGCTGGGCCAGACCGCTTCTTTGCGACGACGGGTCTTCAACAGCCCGAGCTGGAATGGACGCGGTGGAAAGGCAGAGAGCCCCAACGGCGGCAAGGGACACGAGGGTTCGTTGGCATTTACTCATCGGCGAATTGTACGTCCCAGACTGCGCTGGAAAGGCGCCAGGGCCGCCGGTTTTCACCCGAGACGAAAGGCGATTGGTGGATTGATTGCGCTGGCAAGGCGGCTGGGCGGGCGGTTCTCGAGGCCATTTCGGCCGGCAACGCAGAACGGCTTGCAGTGACCAGCGCTCGCCAGGTTGCGTTGGTCAAGTCCGCGCCGCAGGCAACACTTTCCTTAGCCAATTCGCACGATGGCGGGCCGCAAGCGCTTGCTGAATCTCGCCATCGTCCTTGCCTGACTGAGCGCGAAGGGCGGGCGCGGGCCTGCGTGGGGTACGTGTTGATTCTCCGCGCCCGGAGCCTTACACTTGGTAAGGACCACGAGAGGGCAGGAGATTCGCATGCCGACAGCCACGTTGACCAGCAAAGGCCAGATCACGCTACCCATCGAAGTGAGGCGGGGCCTAGGGCTGCGGCAGGGCTCCCGAGTGGACTTTGTCCAGGATGGTCAGGGATTCCGGCTCCAGGTACGGAGCCGACTCGCCAGCGAGCTTGCCGGAGCCCTGCCCAAGCCCGAACGGCCGGTGTCGTTGGACGAGATGGACCAAGCCATCGCAGTCGGAGCCTTCAAGTCGGTCCAGCCGTGATCGGCCTCGACACGAACGTCATCGTCCGTCACCTGACCGACGACGACCCGGCACAGTCGCCTCTGGCGCACGCTGTGTTTGGGGCAACAACTCCGCAAGATCCGGCCTACATCAGCTTGGTTGCACTCGTCGAGACGCATTGGGTTCTTCGGCATGCATACCGGTATTCGCGTGACCAGGTCGCCAATGTGCTCCGTGACCTCGTCACTGCGGCCGATGTCGTGGTCGAGTTCGGTGACGTGGTCGTGAGCGCCCTGGACGAGTCAGACTCCTTAGGCCGAGATTTGCCGGACATCCTCATCGCACGCTCCGGAATCCGTGCCGGATGCTCAAAGACCCTGACCTTCGACCGACAGGCGTTGACTATCTCCCGCATGCCAGGACTCTGACC
>WQYN01000086.1 GCA_009781225.1 Micrococcales bacterium
CCGTGACCTGGTCGCCGGGGCCGACGTCGACGGGGCGGGTTTCGCCTGTGAGGAAGGACAGGTCAAGCGCCGAGACTCCGGTGACGACGACCCCGTCGGTGGCGATCTTCTCGCCGGGGCGGACGGTGAAGAGGTCGCCGGGTGCCAGCTGGTCGATGGGGACCCTCGCGGTGGCGCCCACGACCTCGGCATCCCGGGCGCCGAGGTCGAGGAGGGCGCGCAGGGCATCGCCTCCTCGGCGGCGCGCGCGACTCTCCAGGACCCTGCCGGCCAGGAGGAAGACGGTGACCACGGCGGCGACCTCGAAGTACAGGTCCTCACCGTGGTGGTGGCCTGGGCCGGGTAGGTCAATCCCGATCGAAGAATGCAGGGCGTCCCCGAGGATCAAGACGACAAGCGACCAGGCGCTCGCGGCGATGACCCCCAGCGAGACGAGGGTGTCCATGGTGGAGGCGCCGTGTCGGGCCGCGCGGAAGGCTGCCGCGTGGAACGGCCAGGCGCACCACCCGGCGACCGGCAAGGCGAGAGCAGCGACGACCCACGGCCAGCCGGAAAACTGAAGCGCTGAGATCATCGAGATCGCGACCACGGGCACGCTAAGAATCGCCCCCACGACCAGGCGAGCCACAAGCCGGTCGTCACGCGCTGGCGGGGCTTCATCCTCCGGAGCGCCAACGCTAACCTTCGATACGACCCGAGCCTCATACCCCGCCGCCGCCACGGCCGCCACCAGTGCATCTGGGTCCGTGTCAACCGTCAGCTCGACGTGGGCAGATTCCAGTGGGAGGTTCACCACACCCCGTGCCCCCGGCACACGGGCGATCTCCTTTTCGATCCGAGCCACGCAGCCCGCGCAGTGCATTCCCGTGATCGCGAGGTCCACGGTCGCGACGACGTCATCTCCAGGAGCGCGCACCTCCACCTCACCCATCACGTCGGGACGGCCAGGAAGTCCCGCACCAACTCCTGTGCCAACCCCGTGTAGGACGCGGGAGTCAACGCCGTGAGCCGCTCGGCAGCCTCGCCCGGCAGCCCCAGCTCCAAGACAAACTCCCGCACCTGCGCCGCGCCCACTCGCCGTCCCCGCGTCAAGTCCTTGAGCCGCTCGTAGGGGTTGTCCATCCCCTCCACCCCTGCCACCGCGGCCGCCCGCATGACCGACTGAATCGGCTCGGCCAACACCTCCCAGTTCGCCTCAAGATCGCGGGCCATCGCGGCAGGATCCGGATCAACACCCGCCAGGCCGCGCCTGAGGTTGTCCAAGGCAAGCAGGCTGTGCCCCAGCGCCGGCCCGATGTTGCGCTGGGTCGTCGAGTCGGTGAGATCCCGCTGAAGCCGCGAGGTCGTCAGCGTCGCCGCGAGGCAGTCCAGCAGCGCCGAGGAGATCTCCAGGTTCGCCTCGGCGTTCTCGAACCGGATGGGATTGACCTTGTGCGGCATCGTGGAGGAGCCCACGCTTCCCTGCCCCCGCACCTGCGCAAAGTACCCCAGCGAGATGTAGCTCCAGCAGTCCGTCGCCAGGTTGTGGGCAATCCGATTGAGATGGACGATGGCGGAAAACAGCTCCGCCTGCCAGTCATGCGATTCGATTTGGGTCGTCAAGGGATTCCACACCAAGCCCAAACCCTCGACAAAGGTCCGCGCCACCTCAGGCCAGGGCGTGTCGGGTGCCGCGAGGACGTGGGCTCCGTAGGTTCCGGTCGCGCCGCTCATCTTCCCGAGGTACTCCGCGTTTTCGATGCGGGTAATCTGCCGAGACAGGCGGTGGGCAAAGACGGCCAGCTCCTTGCCCAGGGTGGTCGGGGTGGCCGGCTGACCGTGGGTGCGTGCGAGCATGGGCAGGCCCGCGGTCGCCTGAGCCAGGCGGGCGAGATCGTCACGAAGGCCCCGGGCAGCGGGAAGCCAGACCTGCTCGACAGCTCCGCGAATCACCAGGGCGTAGGCGAGGTTATTGATGTCCTCGGAGGTTGCCCCGAAGTGGATGAGTTCAGAGATTCCGGGACGGCATAGGTAGGACGGCGCATTCAACATCTCCAGGCGGCGACGCAAGAAGTACTCAACCGCTTTGACATCGTGAACCGTCTCGCGCTCGATCTCGGCAAGCTCGGCGATCTCTGCTGGCCCGAAGCGCGCGGGGATGGCGCGCAGGAAGGAGGCGGCGTCATCGTCCATCGGGGTGATGCCGGGCAGCGCGGAGGTGGCGGCGAGGTGGAGAACCCACTCAACCTCAATGTGAAGCCGGGCCCGGTTGAGGGCGGGCTCGGAGAGGAAGTCAACGAGCGGCGCTGCCTGTTTGCGGTAGCGGCCGTCTAGAGGGCCAAGCGGAATCGGTGAGTTAGTCGAGTCGAGGTCGGCGAGGCGAAGACGCGGGGCGAGGGTGCTCACGCCCACCAGTGTCCCACCTCCCGCGGACGCCCCGCATAGCGGCTCACCTTGAGCTGAGGTAATCCCGGCGCGACCACCAGCGCATGGCCCTCAGCGCACAGGCGGCGACGAGCGCGAGAGCCCCCAAGCCGAAGAGGAGCGTCCCGATGGGGGTCGAGTTGGTGGTCTCGAAGAAGAGGATGAGGGCGATGCCGCTGCCCGCCCCGAGAACCGCGGCGAACCACAAGATGGCGATCCACGGGTTGAGGCCGGTCGTCACGGGCGCCGGTGCGGGGCTGGGAGGCAGGGCGGGGATGGCCTGCTCCTCGAGGACCGGGAAGTCGGCCTGGTAGACCTGGTAGGCGACCTCTTCCTCGGGGGCTAGGTCCTCGTAGCCGTCGCCGGCCTCGTAGTACGGCGCGGTGACGGGGGCGGCGGGATCGCCATAGTCGGCCTGCTCGGGGTCGCTGGTGTCGGGCGTGGCGTCGCCCCAATCCCATGCGACATCGGCGGCGGGGTCGGGGAATTGGTCGGGGATTGCGTCGGGGATTTGGTCGGGGAGGGGAGCCTCGTACTCGGCGTCCGGCGTGCCTGGGGCGACGACGTCGGCGGCTTCCTCGACCTCGAAGTCCGTCGGGGCAGCGACGTGGGAGGCTTCCTCAGCTTCGAATGCCAGCGGGGTAGTCGAGAGGGCGGCTTCTTCTTCATCGAGCGCCGTCAGGGCGGCGGCGATGGCGGCTTCCTCTGCCTCGAATGCCGTCAGAGCGGCGGGGAGGGAGGCTGCGTTCGCCTCGAACCCAGGCTCAGCGAAGGCTGGCACCTGCGCGGGTGGCGCCTCCTGCGCGGGGCTGGGCGCGTAGATGGGCTGGTCAGGAGGAGGTTCCGGGGCGGCAGGGGGCGGCGGCGGGTCCGGGACAACGAACGATGGCGCGGGCTCGTCGAGGAGGGCGTCCGGCTCTTCCGCCACGGGCTCGGGCGCCGTGAGCTCCGCCTCCTTCGCGATGACGGCCGATGGCGGATCGAGGGGCAGGAATACCGGCGGGGGACTGGCGGGGGTGGGCTCAGGCGCGCTGGCGGGCGGGAAGACAGGGGCGGGCGGGTCCTCGTCGTGGAGAGGGGCCGGTGGGAAGGCGACCACTCGCCGCGCCGGCGGGGGCGAGTCGACGGGGGGCTTTTCCATGGGAGCGAACGTGGGAGGGGAGGGGAAGAGGCGCGGCGCCTGCTCCTGCGTCGACAGCGGCCGAGGCTGGGGCGCAACCCGAGGTGAGGGCCGCGCGAGGTCGAACCTGGGCGACTCTACTGCGGCAGGGGTCGGGGTAGGGCCAGCCCACCGGGCGGGAGGGACGACCGCGTGGACCCAAGCGGCCGGACGGGGGCCCGCGGTCCTCGGCGCCTCGGGGGGGCTGGGGGGTGGGTCGAACTCCGAGGATGGGTCGTCGGGAAGGGGGGGAACGTCATCGTGCGTGGGGGAGGCCGGAGCGAGATCGGCGAGCGGGCGACGGCCGAGGGACGCGCCAGATGGCGGGAAAATGGGCGGCGGAGCCTGATTCATGGTCCCACGCTATCGAAGTGGCCGAGGGTTGGCCCGCATGACATGGCGGGGTCCATTAAACGTACTGTTGGGCCCGTTCTGTCGCACGCTCACCGTAGGAGCGGCCGAAGAGGACAGCGTGGACGAGCAGCGGGTGGATTTGGTGGAGGTCAAGGCGGTCCTGCCAGCCTCGGGCGAGGGGGGAGACGGCGTGGTAGCCGTCGAGGATTTGGCGCAACTGGGGGGCGCCGAAGAGCGCGAGCATCGCGAGATCGGTCTCGGCGTGGCCTCCGTGGGCGGCTGGGTCAATGACGGTGGCGCCGGTCCACTCCGGGCCGACCTCGGAGCCAGGCCAGGGGGCGGGTGACCACAGGACATTGCCGGACCAAAGGTCGCCGTGGATTCGGGCGACGCCCTCGACGAGCCCGGGCTGAGGGGAGTCATAGTCGCCGGCGGCCAGGCGCTCGCAGAGGTTGTCGAAGACGCGGGTATCGTCCAGCGCCCCCAGTTTGTGCGCGACTCTAACGTAGGGCGCGATGCGGTGACGGGCGTAGAACTGGCCCCAGGTCAGGGGTGGCTCATCGGGATTAGTGAAGGTCAGCGGCGCTTTTCCGATGGCGCCCAGGCCGGTCCATCCCTTCGGCGGAGCACCGTGGAAGGGGGCGCCCAGGGCGTGGGTTCTGGCGAGCGCCTGCCCGAAGGCTTCTCCGGCGCCGGGGGTTGGCGCCGACATCGGCAGTTTCCTGAGCGTGAGGTGGGTGGGGCCCACGTTGATGACCTCGACAACGGACACCCCTCCGTGGCCTGATCCCTCGGCGAGCCACCTCAGGCCGGCGGCCTCCAGCTCGGCAGATCCTGGCTCGCCCGGGGTGTAGCGCTTGACGTAGGTGCGATCCATGCCCGCATTGTGCCCGATCAACGACGCGATGCGGTGGCACGGCGCGGAGTTTTCGCGACTTATCCACAATTGTCCTGTCGCGAGGGAGCAAAGGAGTTATCCACAGGTTTTTGGGGTGCGAGATGCGCCCGGCTGCCGGGCGAGCCACGATGGGGGGCATGAGTTCCTACCCGATCTACGTGGAGTGCCCCTTCACCGTGCCCTCCGTTGCTGCCACCGAGTGGGAGAACGGTCTGGAACCGCTGAGCGTGGCGACGACCTTCGTGGCAGCGGCCACACCGGAGGAATGGAAGTCCGACGTGGCGACCTACTACCTGCGCGAGGTCGAGGAGCTGCTTCGGTCCCTGGTCCAAGCGACCGAGAACTGCCGAGCCGCCAACGATCTAGCTAGGCGCCACGTCCGCCTCACCGACGGCATCATTGCGACGGCGGTGTGATGACAGTGATGAGAGCAACAAGGAGGAGAGGACGATGACGTCGAAGGGATTTCGGCTCCTGGCACCCGCAGGACCCCCACCGCCGCCGGAGCCGGTGGAGGTGGCACCCAACGTGACGGCCATTGGGGGAGCCAACGGTGTGGTGGCGAGTATCGAGGACCTTGATCGCATCACCACGAGGCTGCAAGGAGCCAAGCGCAAGCTGGAAGAGGCGGAGAGGACGCTGAAGGACTCCTACCTCAGAAGCAAGTACGAGCGGGAAGACTGGGAGATTTCACGGCAGCAGTTCCCCGACTGGGCGGCGCAACGCCCTGTATTGGAAGCAAGCAGGCAGGCGACGGTCGCCGCGATGGAGCTGGCCCTCAACCCCCCCCGTGGCCCCGAAGCGTGTCTCGATGACGTTGTTCGGCTGATGAAGGCGATTGAGGGCACACGCGCGGTGTATGTCTCTGCGGAGGGCAAGAATACGGCGCTGATGAGGACTCAGGCGGAAATCGATGCGTTCAAGTTGGGGACTGCTTACTGTATGGGCTGGTCGGTTCCTAGCCCCTTTTCAAGTCCATTCGAGTGCCTGCCAGGAATAGAGAAATACCACCGCGCAATACCCTTTAATATGCTTGACCCGGTTGTCCAAATGGAAGTGGGAAGGCTCTACGCCTATGCCACCGTTGCCTTGGCGCAGCAAGCGGCCGGAGAACGCTGGGTGGCCGACTCGATGAAGGCAAACTATTCGGAGATTCTTGAATCCATGCGAATCATCGCCGGCCTCCCCGTTGGCGCCACGCCGCAGGACATCGTCGGACGCTACGGGAAGGTCAGCGACTGGGTCTTGTGGAGCAGGATGCAGGGCCTGAAAGTGACGTCGACGAAACAGTATGGACCCCGCCCAGGCCCCGGATCCCTGGAGAAGATGCTGGTGAAGCCGGGGATAGACATCATGGAAGGCGAGGAGAACGGCGCGTCGGTCTTTACCACGACAGCAGCAGACGGGGAGACCGCCATGGTTGTCTACGTTCACGGACAAAATGGCTATGCCAACCCCAAGACTGCCCAAGACATGGTCGGGTCTATGCTGGCCTTCGGTGAAGCCGCCTCTACCATGGTGGCGGGACTGAGGGAGGCGATGGGAAGGGCGGGATTCAAACCAGGCCAACCCGTCTTCTTCGTTGGCCACTCCCAAGGAGGAATGCTCTCTGCTCTGACCGCAGCCATGTTGTTCAAGACGGGCGAGGCAAGCAAGATTTCGGTGCTGGGCCTCGGGTCGCCGCTTAGTCATCTGACGATCCCTCAGGAGATCAACGTGGCGGCACTCATCATGGACCAGGATATCCTGGGGAACCTATCCGGCCCCAACCAGGCAGATGGCAAGAATCGGTGCACTCTCAGAATCAACCTCGCGGCGGAGTCCGAGCAAATGGCGATGGATCTGCGAGAAGACCCGGGGCTGGCTCACCACTACCACACCTACACGGATATCGTGGCCAAGAAGAACCTGACCGAAGTCCCCTGCGTGGCGAACGTGAGTGCCGACTTCGAGAAGTTCTTCCTCGAAAGCTCTATGTGGAAGGGGCAGCACTTCGTGTTCAACAGGGACGAGTCTGCTGAGCCCAAGTTCCCCACAAGCCCGAACAACCCCTACCCCCTCTCGAAGAAGCCCCAGCCCCCCGAGCTCAGGCCCCCCACAAGCCCGCCGGCCGCCTACCCCGTTACCAAGTAGCCCGAGCGACGCGCTGACGACTCCTCCGGAGTGACTGGGTCACAGCGCGGTCTGGATCATCGTCCCGCTGAAGGTCACTGCTCTCGGGCTCGGGCTGCTCGTTCTAGGTCTCGGGCGGGCTTGCCGAGGATCGCGGTCACGAGCGCGAGCACCAGGCCGGCGCCGACTGCGGATCCGAAGCTTTCGATGTGCAGTCCCATGGGGGTGTGCGCGCTGATCGCGGAGACCAACTCGAGCATCGCGGCGTTGACGATGAGCGCGAACAGTCCCAGCGTGAGGATCATCACTGGGATCGCCAACACCTTGACCACGGGTTTGACGGTGTAGTTGACGAGCGTGAGCAGCAAGCCAATCCCCAGGTAGACAGCCACTTTCTGCCAGTTGCCGCCGCCGGCGGGGGTTACCCAGATCGACCGCCAGAGTAGGTCAATCACCCACAGCCCCACCGAGTTGACCACGAGCCGCATGAGAAAACGTTGCATCCCCACAGCCTCCCACACCCCCGGGCCACCCACACCCCTCCGCCCTACATCTCGACCCTCCACCCCCCCACCAGCCTCCACGAGAAGGTCGTCTCGCTGAATTCCTGGGGCGGGTTTCCAGCGAGACGACCTTCTCTCGGGGAGTGAGGGGCGCTCGCATGGCATAGTGGACCTTCGTGAGTGTCAAGATTCCCATTCCCGATCACATTGCGACGCTCCCCTCCTATGTCCCAGGCGCAACCCCCCTGGCCGGCCGTCGCGCCTACAAGCTCTCGTCGAACGAGTCTCCCTTCCCGCCGCTGCCCGGCATCATCGCGGCGGTGGCCGACGCGGCCGCCGATCTCAACCGCTACCCCGACGTCTTCTCCACCGACCTCGCCCAGGCGCTCGCCCGCCACCACGACGTGGACCCCGCCCGCATCATCGTGGGCAACGGTTCGGAGGCGGTCCTCGAACACACCCTCAAGACCCTCGCCGGCCCATCCTCCGAGGTCGTCCTCGCCTGGCGTTCCTTCGAGGCCTATCCGATCGCCATCCAGCTCGCCGGTGCCACCGCCGTCAGGGTCGGTCTCGACGAGCACGCCCAGCACAACCTTGCCGCCATGGCTGAGGCTGTCACCGACCGCACCTCCGTCGTCCTCCTCTGTTCGCCAAACAATCCGACTGGCCCCGTTCTCAAGATGGACGATGTCGAAGATTTCCTCACGCGCATGCCTCCCCACGTGCTCGTGGTGCTGGATGAGGCCTACCGCGAGTTCGTCCGCGACCCCGAAGCCGCTGATGGCCTTGACTTGGCCAGCCGTCACGCGAACCTCATGGTGTTGCGCACTTTCTCCAAGGCCTACGGCATGGCCGGTCTGCGCTGTGGTTACGCCATCGGCCGCCCGCGTATCATCGCCGCTCTGCGCAACGCCCAGACCCCGTTCAGCGTCAACATCGCTGCTCAGCGAGCTGCACTGACCGCCTTGACCCTCCAGGTCGAGATGCAAGCCCGTGTCGAAGCGATCATTGACGAGCGCGACCGAATGGCTGATGCCCTGCGCAGCCAGGGCTGGGTCATTCCCGAGACCCACGCCAACTTCGTGTGGCTCCCAGCCGGCGCCAACGCCGTCCCGCTCGGCCAAGCCGCCGCCTCCGCTGGCGTCCTGGTTCGCCCCTTCGACGGGGACGGTGTCCGCGTCACCGCAGGTGAACGCGAGGGAATCGACGCCTTCCTCACCGTCGCCGCCTCCTGGGTCTGACAGCCATGACAACCGCCCCGCCCCTCATCGCGCCCCAACCAGGCCGCGCCCCAGGATGGGTCTCACGACCATGACAACCGTGCCGCCCGCCGCCACCGCGCCTCACCCCGGCTGCGCCCCATGATCCGCGCCCGCGCCCCCGAGCTGGACGGCCGAGGCTGGATCGGCACCGGCGGCCGCGCCCTCACCCTCGCTGACCTGCGCGGCAAGGTCGTCATCCTCGACTTTTGGACCCTGTGCTGCGTCAACTGCCTCCACGTCATTGACGAGTTGCGCCCGCTCGAGGCCGCCTACCCCGACGAGCTCGTCATCGTGGGTGTCCACAGCCCGAAGTTCGCCTACGAGGGTGAGATGGCCACGGTCCAGGCAGCCGTCGAACGCTACGACGTCCGCCACCCGGTCCTCGTCGACTCCGAGCACGCGACCTGGCGCGCCTATGGAGCCAAGGCCTGGCCCACGCTCGTCGTCATTGACCCCGAGGGCTTCCTCGTCGCCCACATGGCAGGCGAGGGACATGGCCCGGCGCTGGACGCCATCGTGCGCGATGTTGTGGGGCGCGCCGAGCGTGAGGGGAGGCTGCGACGCGGCTTAGGCCCCTGGGTGCCTCCCCCCGTAGCCCCTTCCGACCTGCGATTTCCCTCCAAAGCCATCTGGTCTCCCACCCCCACGGACGATGGCGGCCCTCGCCTTCTCATCGCGGACGCCGGCCACCATTCGCTCGCCGAGATGACGGTGGACGGGACCCTGCTGCGCCGCATTTGCACCGGCGAGCGGGGATTGACCGACGGCGGACCGGGCGATGCCACGATGAGCGAGCCGTCGGGTCTGTGCGCCCTGCCGTGTGAGATTGCCGCCGAGGTGGGGTACGACATCGTCGTCGCTGACACCGTCAACCATGCCCTGAGGGGCGTGCGACTGAGCGACGGCCAGGTGGCGACGGTCGCCGGAACCGGGCACCCCGCAGGCCCGGATGACCAGGCCCCGTGGTTCGAGGATCGGGGCGTGGTGGGGCTCGCGGCGAATGGGACGCGGCTGTCCTCGCCGTGGGACGTGGTGTGGGATGCGGGGCGAGACGCGGTCGTGGTAGCGATGGCGGGGATTCACCAGTTGTGGGCGTTTGACCCGGTCAGCGGGCGAATCGGTGTGCTCGCCGGGACGCGTGGCGAGGGTCTGGCCGATGGCGATGCGCGCGAGGCGTGGCTCGCCCAACCGTCGGGGCTGGCGGTGGGGGAGGACGGAAGGGTGTGGATTGCCGACTCCGAAACCTCGGCGCTGCGGGCGCTCGAACCCGACGGACAGGTGCGGACCTACGTGGGACAGGGCCTCTTCGACTTCGGACATGTTGACGGTCGGGGGGCGTTGGCTCTGCTCCAGCATCCCCTCGGGGTCGCGATGACGCCTGACGGCGATGTTGCGATCGCCGACACCTACAACGGTGCCGTCCGGATCTACCGAGTGGATCGCGACGAGGTGGAAACCCTGGCAGAAGGCCTAACCGAGCCAGCCGACCTCCTCATCCTCCCCGAGGCCGCGGGCGGGGATGGTTCTTCTGTTTCGGGCGGGGCGTTGTCTGGGTCGGCTGCACCGAACTACCGCCTGCTCGTGGTCGAGTCGGGCGCACACCGAATCAGCGAGATTGCGACCCCGGCGCAGGCCCTGGACAAGGGCCGATTGGCAACCGACCGCCCACCCCTTGAGGTGCGCGCCGGAGAAGTCGAACTTCTCGTGCCCTTCTCCCCGGCTCCCGGCCACCGACTCGACGACCGAGCAGGCCCCGCGACACGCCTCAGCGTTTCCGCAACACCCCCCTCACTCCTCATCTCCGGCGCCGGCGAGGGCGAGACCCTCTCCCGAACCCTCGTCCTTGCCGAAGGGGAAGGCGTCCTCCACGTCACCGCCCGAGCAGCCGCCTGCGACGCCGAAGCCGAACACCCCGCCTGCCACCTAGTAACCCAAGACTGGGGCGTCCCGCTCAAGATCACCCCCCGCCCCGCCGCCGCCCAG
>WQYN01000087.1 GCA_009781225.1 Micrococcales bacterium
CAGAGCCGTGCGCAGCCTGAGGATGGCGGGGGAGCGCGCGGCCAGTTCCTCCTCGAAGAGACTAATGACAGCAGCGGGAAGGGTCATGAGGGCGGCGGCGGTTGAGCGCCACTGCAGCTCGGCTAGTGCATCATCCACGCGGCCGCACAAGCCGACGACGCCCGGCCGAGCTTCGCGTGGCCGCAGCCTCGTCGACGACGCCCGGGCCACCACCTGGTCTGTCGCGTTCCGACCCGCAGGGTCCGCGAATTGGCAGGCCAGATCTAGATACTGCTTGGCGACCCCCTTGTCGTGAGTCCCATGGAGACCCTCCTGGCTGTACCACGCGGCGATGAGCTCGAAGATTGCTCCAACCGGACGGCCGCGCGACGACTTGATCTGGTGGCACACCTGCGCCAGGGGTTCGGCGAGTTCGTAGTAGGTGTGACGCCGGTCGAGATGGGCACCCAGCGAGCTTTCATAGACAGCGAGCCATCGCTTGGTCTTGAGCACGGAAACGAGCTTCTTCGCCGACCCCATGTCGATTTCCGATGCCTGGGCCAACGCGGTCACCGTCATGGGGTGGTTGGCGACAACCAGGGCCATTACCACCTTGCGCTCATGGTGAGTCAGGTGCCTCAACCTGCTCTGGAACAAAGGGGTCAGGTCATCGAGCCTTCTGAAGACTGTTTCTGCGAGCTCGTTGAGGTTCGCCTGGGGGAACCCGTCGGCCAAGGTCGCCCAGGTGCGAGGCTGGCCTCCTATGACCCGATGGATTGCCGCGACGTGCAGGCGCGATTCTGGCTTGTCAAGGCGCCTGTCCAGGGCACTGTCTCCTCGCTCTTGTGCCAGCTTTTGGAGCATGCGCACTGCTTGGTCGGGGGTCAGCTCCTTTAGGGGGACGTGTGCGAAAAACCCGTAGAAGGGTTCGGCCTGCTCCATGAGATGGGAGGTCAAGCGGGTCGCCGAGGCAATGAGCAGGATGTCTTGCCGTCGCTCGAGGTGGGCGCGCAGCTTGCGCTGACCGTCGGGTCCGAGTTGGCCAAGAACCTGGTCGAGGTTCTCCACAAACACGACTGTCAGTCCGCGACCATCCTGGGGTCCCAGTCCGTCAGCGGGTGTAATTCCCTGCTCCAGCGTCTCGATGAAGTCCTCGAACGAACTAATGAGGAGCCATGAGTCCTCACTCATCCATGACAGCCGGAAGTCCACCCCGTGCCCCTCCATGTTTTGGGCCCGGTGGTGTAGCAGTGAGATGAGGTGAGTCTTTCCCGATCCGCGCGGGCCGACGAAGAGGGTGTGAGTGAGCTGGCGGCTCTCTACGGCGGGCGATATGGATGCGGTCGCGCGCGCGAGTTCCCGTTCGCGCCCGACTAGAAGTGCCTCGAGGGTCTCGCCGTCGTGGAGACTCGGCGTGAAGCGGATCGCACTGTCAACCGCTACTCGAGCCATCGCTTCGCCTGCCACAACACGCGGAACGCTTCGAACTGCCACGTGAACCGCCGATCAGGACGAGACAGCGTTATGTATCGATCCTCGACCAACCGTTGGACGACTGACCGCACCGATTCTTCGTCGGCGCTCTCCCGACCGAGTTTGTCACCGACCACTCGGGAGAGTTCCGGCAGTGACATCCCATCGTGGACCAGGGAATCGAGGATAATGCACGCCGCCCGCCAGTCCTTCTGGCCGTAGCATGGACGAATCCGCTCCAACAGCGGCACTAGGTCCGCGCCAGAGTCCATGGAGTCGGCAGCCGACATGAGCGTGGTGCGAGCATCCATCGGGGTGGTAGGAATCGCGCCAGACAGGCTCATCTGTTCAACCATCTTCTCCAACACGTAGGGAATGCCTGAGGATGTGGAGGCAAGGAGCGCCGCTACCTCGGGGTTGTCCCGTAGCCCCATCCCGAGCATCAGGCACCGCGCCAACCAAGTCGCTGCCACTTCATCAAGCGTGCCGAGTGTGGCGGCGGTGATGTCGTTGACGGCCCCGACAGTGGGAAGCGTCCCGAGAACATGGTGCAGACCGATCGAACCGGACAAAATCCAGCGGATCCGCTGGCCGCACACGCGCTCTCGCATCGCTCGGAAGAGGGCAAGGGCATCGGCAGCTTTGCGGGGACCGACCTCTGGATCGGAATCCCGGATTGCCCTAAGGCAGTCGGTGAACTCGTCCCAAATGATGACGAGGCGCTTGCCACTGGCTTCGAGTTCGTCATGGACGTCTCGGAGCGCTGACTCAAAAGCATCGAAGGGGGTCTGACGGAAATCCGCCGCAAGCTCGAACCTCGTGCCGCCCACGCCTACTTGGGTTGCCACAGCCTGGCCAAGACTTCGGATCTTCTCTTTGACTCGATGACCAGTTGAGGTCTGCTCCGCAATCAAGCTGAGCGTCTGCTCGATGAGGCGCTCGGTAGACCCAGCGTCCTGGACCGTGTCGTGTAGACAAAGCCATCCCTCGGGCGGATTCCTGCTCATGAGCTTGAAAACGGTGCTCTTCCCAAAGCGCCTTGGTTCGGTGACCCGTAGCGACCGCGTTTCCAGCGCCCTCCACCAGCCAGCGATGACCTCATCACGCCCGACTACGTTGTCAAGGTTCACGGGTCCGCCGAGCGTCGGTTCGATGGGACGTACATCAGGAAGCTGAGTCATGCGCAACCCCTCTCAGGTGCCAGAGAAAATAGGTGACGTGTCATGGTACCAAATTAGGTGAACACCGTCTGCACCTAATCTGCGAACGGGCGGGGCGCTGGGCCTCGGCTAGGATTTCGCGGGTGGGGACTAGCGGGGGGAGCGGGGCGTCGGGGCCTTTGGTGTTGGGGATCGAGACTTCTTGTGATGAGACGGGAGTGGCTCTGACCAGGGGGTTTACTCTGCTTCATGACTCGGTGGCTTCGTCTATGGAGGAGCATGCGCGGTTCGGGGGGATCGTGCCGGAGGTCGCCTCGCGCGCCCATCTCGACGCGCTGTTGCCGACTCTCGAGGCGACGTTGGCCGCTGCCGACCTGCCGCTGGGAGCGATCGACGCGGTGGCGGCGACCGCCGGGCCGGGGCTCATGGGCTCGCTCACGGTCGGGCTGGCAGCAGCGAAAGCCCTGGCCATGGCCCTCAAAGTCCCGCTGTACGGGGTCAACCACGTCCTGGCCCACGCTTTGGTCGACCAGCTGAGCCACGGCCCGCTGCCGCCGCGGACACTCGCGCTCGTGGTCTCGGGCGGGCATACATCGCTCCTGGTCATCGAGGGTGCGAAAGTCACGGAGCTGGGGCAAACCCTCGACGACGCGGCTGGCGAGGCCTTCGACAAGGTCGGGCGCGTCCTGGGGCTGCCCTTCCCCGGCGGCCCGCACATCGACCGCCTCGCCCGCGAGGGTGATCCCCACGCCATCGCCTTCCCGCGCGGCCTCACCCGGCGCCAGGACCTGGAGCGTCACCCCTTCGACTTCTCGTTCTCCGGCGTCAAGACGGCGGTGGCTCGGTGGGTGGAGGCTCGGGAGGACGCCCATGAGTCCTTCAATGTGCACGATGTCGCAGCCTCCTTCGCCGAAGCAGTCGCCGACGTCCTGGTACAGAAGACCATCGCGGCCTGCCGGGAGACAAAGATAGAAACGCTCGTGATCGGCGGCGGCTTCTCCGCAAACTCTCAGCTCCGCGAAAAAGCCGCCAAGGCCTGCGCCGATGCGGGAATCGAGGCGCGCATCCCGCCCCTACGCCACTGCACCGACAACGGCGCCATGATCGCCGCCGCCGGAGCACACGCGATCCTCCACGACATCAACCCATCCCCCCTGGGAATCGGAGCGGATTCCAGCCTCCCGATGACTGAGCTCGTGGCGACCGGACAACCCTGACCAGAGCCCACGCAACGGCTGCCACGCGAGGCTCCCCTGGCCGCCGCCGCAGGGCCCCCTAGTCCACCCAGTGGGGGCTGCGGCCCTGGACCTTGATCCGCCACTTGGCCCAGGGGCCGATGGGCAGGAGGGATACGGCGTGGTTCACCATCTTGGCGGTCGTAAGTCGAAGGCCCGTCGCGGGTTCGATCCTCCGCAGGCGGCGGCCTAGCGTGGTCCAGTCGGGCTCTTCGATGAAGGGCATGATGGAGGGCACCTTGAGGGCCTCGCACATGGCGGGCAGGGGGTTTTCCCACTCGGGATCCCGGATGATGGCGGACACCTCGGCGGGATCCCAGGGCCAGGGGCAGGCCCGGTGGAGTTCGGCGACGAACTCTTCGGTCACACTCTCGGGCGCCGCCGGGGTCACGAGCCAGCGAATCCCCCAGATCGTGACCGCCTGAGGAACCGAGTCGTGAATGAGCTTGACGAAGGCGGAGTTCTGGTACGTCCCGATCTCCATGACGTCGAACCGCTTGTCGACGGCGCTCGACCACAGCGGCCCAAACAGCTGCCGAATCCGAGCATCAGGCGACAGCGAGCGCGCAATGTAGATGTACTCGGCAAAGGGCGCGTACTCGACCGGCCCGGTCACCATCCCAGGATGCATGATCGCCGGACCATGCGGGCCAATGCACAGCCGCTGGTCGATCTGTTCGCGCACCTCAGGCAGGGGAAGCACCCCGTTCAGCGCGTCAATCAGCTCCCCCATCCATCCATCGAGTTCGTGGAAGACCTGCACCACCTCGTCCACCACACCCGCCCCGCGCACGATGGCGTCCCTCGCCACACCCGTCCCGCGCACGATGGCGTCCCTCGCCTCACGCGGTCGATCCCCCCCCACGCCGTCCCCAACCTCACGCGGTCGGTCCCCGTCGGTGGCGTCCCCGATCACCCCGTCCCGCGGAATGTGAACCCCCGCCGCTTCCCCCGGCGGGGGAGTGAACAGGGCAACAAGCTGCGCCGCGCAGGTCTCAATGAGTTCCGGGGGACTGATGAGGGTGGGAAGGTCATCCTCCGAGACAGGGGCGGCCCACCGGATCGACTCCGCAGCCAAGCCGGGAAGGCGCGTTGTCAGCACAAGGTTCGGGCCGCCATCGTCCGCGGGAACGGTCGCAAGACAGGAGTGGGGGGTGTGGGCGAACATGTCGCCGATCTCAATGGTGACGGGCGTGACAACGGTCACGACGCCGCCGTTGGAGGGGCTGATCAGCGCCGGGGCGTGGCGGGCCGTGCAGGCATCGCGCGCCTCAATCTGGCCGGCGCGGACCCACAGGATCATCTCCATATCCAACCACTCCTGAGCCCCACGACGTGACCAACGCTGTAGGGGAAAAAGGCCCCCATGCGGCAGCAACAGCGAGCCGCTCCAGCCCCAGGGAAAGCGTCACGCCAAGGGGTGGCCAGCCTTCATCTCAGCGACGAGAGAATCGACGACCGCCCGGAGGTCTCCACCGTTCTGATCAGCGACAGCGCGCTGGCGCTGGTAAGAGGCCCCCACTTCAAGGATCCGGAAAACGCCCTCCAGCTCCGCAAGGCAACCAAGCCGCGCGGCGGCCGGCTCCAGGCGCGCAAGCAACACCGGCAGGGCGTCGGTCACCAGCTCCTCGTTGCCCGCCTCATCGAGGATGATGATGGCCTCCATGCCGTAGCGGGCCGAGCGCCACTTGTTCTCCTGGACAAACCATGTCGGCATGGTCGGCAGCGACTCGCCGGCGTCAAGGCGCGCAGAGAAGTCCTCGACCAGGCACTGGACGAGCGCCCCTAGCGCCTGGACCTCGAGAAGCGTGGGGAGCCCGTCGCAGACTCGCACCTCGACCGTGCCGAACTGGGGGGAGGGGCGGATGTCCCAGCGGATCTCGGAGAAGACGTCAATGACCCCGGTGTGGAGCATGTCCCCGACGTAATGCTCCAGCTCAGACCACTGGTCGAACTGGCAAGGCAGCCCCGCCGTGGGGAGCTGCTGGAACATCAAAGCCCGGTTCGAGGCGTAGCCCGTGGCCTCGCTGCCCCAGTAGGGCGAGGAGGCAGACAGCGATTGCAGGTGGGGGATGTAGGCGAGGAGCGCGCGCACAATGGGCAGCACCTTGTCGCGGTCCTCGATCCCGACGTGCATGTGGACGCCGTAGATCAGCATTTGCCGCCCCCACCATTGGGTTCGGTCGATCAGCGTGGCGTAGCGCTCCTTGTCTGTGACGCGCTGTCGGCTCCACTGGGCAAAGGGGTGGGTCCCGGCGCTCATGAGGTCCACGCGCAGAGGGTCGACTATCTCGACGACCCGCTCGAGGTTACGGTGCAGGTCAGCGGCCGCTTCGCCGACGGTGGCGTAGGGGGCGGAGACAATCTCGACCGTGTTGAGCAAGAGTTCCTGTCGGATCGCCGGGTCCTCCGAGCCGTCGGGCTGGCGCACCGCGTCCAGGACGGTCTGCGCGGCCTGGCGCAGGTCCCCCGAGTCGCGATCCACGAGCGCGATCTCCCACTCGAACCCCACCGAGGAGCGCGGCGAGGCGGCAAAGGGAATCGAGGGTGGGGTGCGCGTCGTATCCACGTCACGAATCTACAGCCCGGTCGGCAATGATCGCCGCGTGCCGCCCCGCGATCCGCGTCGCAATGAGGGTCGCCGCCTCCTCGCCCCGGGGCGCGAGCTGCTGGCGCAGCGTGTCCGGCACAACGTCGCAGCCCCGCTGCTTGATCTCCAGGCGCCCCACGCCCAGCTCCCGCAGCCGGGCCTTGACCTTCCTCACGTTGAGGGGATGGACCTCCCGCACGCGAAACGCGGCCCAGTTCCCGGCGCACGATGACGGCGCTCGGCTTGGTGAGGAGACGTAGGCAATGCGGGGGTGCAGCAGGCGGGGTCGATCAAGGTGCCGCGCTGCTTCGGCGATGAGACCGGAACAGATCAGGGCGCCGTCGGGCTCGAGGAGGTAGTCGTCGAGGTCACCGACGGTAAGGGGAGGGGCCGGGTTGGAGGGATCAGCAAATGTCAAGGATGCGGCCCCTCCCGGACCCAGGACCAGGGCGGAGCGAAGGACGGGAAGGGGGCCCGCTGCGCGGGGGGCGTCAACGCGCGCGAGGTGAGTGCCGCCATCGTGCGTCGGGAGCGTGGAGTGGGTGCCGCCATCGTGCGTCGTGGTACGGAGAGGACCGAACCAGCAGGTGGCTTCGACGACGTCGCCGAGGTGGGAGACCCACTGGGCTTCCGCGTCGGCTGGGATGGAGGCGTCGCGGATGCCGGGGGCGAGCTTGACGCCGAGGGGGCGGCCGGCGGCAGCGGCGAGGACGGCTGACAGCGGAGGGGAGCAGGCCTCGGGATCCATGCGGCGCCGGGTCAGGCCATCGGCGGTGGCGCCACGACGTCGGCCGGGATCAGCCCAGATGGCGTCGACGTCATCGAGGTCGGCGCTCAGGGAATCGGCTGTCGCGACGCTCGCTTCGGGAAAGGCCCGCAGGTTGTGGCGGGCGACGGCGGCGGTGATGGGGTCGGACTCGAAGGCCGCGACGCGCAACCCCAAGGCCGCCATCGCGAGGGCGTCTCCACCAATTCCGCAGGTGAGGTCGGCAATGTGGGTGAGGCCGGCATCACGGAAGCGGGCGGCGTGGCGGGTGGCGACCTCGAGCCGTGTCGCCTGCTCGACGCCGTCGGGGGTGGCGAGCATGCCCTGGGCGAAGGGTCCGAACTTGGCGGCGAGCTTGGGGGCGAGGCGCGACTGGGTGAGGGCGGCGGCGATGAGGTCGGGGTTAACGCCGCGTTTGCGCAGGCCCTTCGCGATGGTGAGGGCGAGGTCCGGGTCGTAGGGGGGAAGCTCGGCGAGGAGGCGTTGACCGGCGGGAGTGGCGAGCGCGTCGACGGCGCTGGGCGTCATGACTGCTTCTCCTGTCAGGCCGGGATGCTGAATTCTATTCGCGCCGCGGGGTCGCGATGCTCCGAAAGCGATGCCAGACATCGGCTCGGGAGATGTGGACTCGACACGCGGTTAGCACTCGCCTTGACCGAGTGCTAACTGGGGTCCTAGTGTGGGGGGCGGTGCCGCCTGGAGCGATCCGGGGGGCACGCTTGCCGGGGAGCGACCTGGCCCGGCACCGCGACGGCGGGCACGGGGCGATCCTCGCGGCAAGCAGTCCTTGTTCACTTCCTAATCACGCGAAGGGGAGGTCCGCAGTGTCGGTCTCCATCAAACCGCTCGAAGACCGGATCGTCGTGCGCCCGATCGATGCGGAGCAGACGACAGCCTCGGGGCTCGTCATTCCTGACACGGCCAAAGAGAAGCCGCAGGAGGGCGAAGTCCTTGCCGTCGGCCCCGGTCGTGTCGACGACCACGGCAACCGCGTTCCGATCGACGTCAGTGTCGGCGACAAGGTGATCTACTCCAAGTACGGAGGCACCGAGATCAAGTACTCTGACGAGGAACTACTCATCCTCTCGGCGCGCGACGTGCTCGCCGTCGTCGGCTAACCCAGCCGCCTCTTGAGGGGCCGATGCCCGGGTATGGGCGTCGGCCCCTTGGCGTGTCTAGGGTGTGTCGGGTGTCTCGGGTGTGTCGGCGTTGCCGAACCCTGGGACCGGACTTGTAGAATCCGTTCATGGTTAGCGATCTCAACTCTCAGCCCCTTGATGAGGCCCACGATCCCTTCGGGTTCGTGGGCCTTACTTTTGATGACGTCCTTCTTGTCCCGGGTCCCAGCTCGGTCTTGCCCTCGGAGGTCTCGACGCGAACTCGAGTCTCCCGGCGCATCTCAGTTGCATCCCCGCTGGTCTCTGCCGCCATGGACACGGTGACCGAGGCCCGGATGGCGATCGCCATGGCCCGGATCGGCGGCGTGGGGATCATCCACCGAAACCTTCCGGTCGACGCCCAGGCCGCCCACGTTGACCAGGTCAAACGCTCGGAATCGGGGATGGTCTCTGACCCCGTCACGGTAGCCCCCGAAATCACCCTCGATGAGCTGGATCGCGTCTGTGGCCGCTACCGCGTCTCCGGCCTGCCCGTCGTTGACGAGGACCGCGTGCTCCTTGGCATCATCACGAACCGCGACCTGCGCTTCATCCCCCGATCGGAGTGGGCCCAGCGCACCGTCCGCTCCGCAATGACCCCGATGCCGCTCATCACGGCCCCCGCCGGGGTCTCCCGCGAAGAGGCCGCGAGCCTCCTGGCTGCCCACCGGGTCGAAAAGCTTCCCCTGGTCGACGCCCAGGCCCGACTCAGCGGTCTCATCACCGTCAAGGACTTCGTCAAGTCGGAGATGTACCCGAACGCGACCAAGGATGGCGACGGGCGGCTCGTGGTCGGAGCGGCCGTCGGGTTCTTTGGCGACGCCACCGACCGCGCCTGGGCTTTGATCGAGGCCGGCGCTGACCTGCTCGTTGTCGACACCGCCCACGGTCACACGACCGCGATGATGGAGATGATCGCCTCCCTCAAGCGCGATCCTCGGACGGCGGGAGTCGACATCATCGCTGGCAACGTCGCGACCCGGGCTGGGGCCCAGGCTCTCATCGACGCGGGGGCTGACGGCGTCAAGGTGGGGATTGGTCCCGGCTCGATTTGCACCACCCGGGTGGTCGCCGGCGTTGGCGTGCCGCAGCTCACTGCGGTTTTCGAGTCCGCCAAGGCCTGTACCCCCGCCGACGTTCCCCTAGTGGCCGATGGCGGAATCCAGTTCTCCGGTGACATCGCCAAGGCTCTCGTCGCCGGGGCCGACGCCGTCATGCTCGGTTCCCTGCTCGCCGGCACCGACGAGAGCCCCGGCGAGCTGGTCTTTGAGTCCGGCAAGCAGTACAAGCGTTACCGCGCGATGGGATCCCTCGGCGCCATGGCCTCACGGGGAAAGAGCTCCTACTCCCGCGACCGCTACTTCCAGGCCGATGTGGGCATGGACGAGGAACTGATCCCCGAAGGCATCGAAGGCCAAGTTCCCTACCGCGGCCCGCTGGCCGCCGTCGCCCACCAGCTGGTAGGGGGCCTCCACCAGTCAATGTTCTACGCCGGCGCGTTCACGATCCCCGAGCTAAAGAAGGTCGGCCGTTTTGTCCGCATCACCTCCTCGGGCCTGCGCGAATCCCACCCCCACGATGTCCAGATGATCGTTGACGCCCCCAACTACCGAGGGCGATAGCCGGCCGTGGGCTCGGGTGGAGGGGTGCCGGACCTCACCGTAATCGTCGATGGCGCCAACGTCGTGGGCTCGCGGCCCGACGGCTGGTGGCGCGACCGAGCCGGAGCCGCCGAGCGACTGCGCCGCTCCCTAGAGCCGCTGACCTCGGTTCCCGGCGATGTCGTCGGGTGGCCCGAGGTCGAGTCCTTCCCCGCCCGGGTGGTCCTAGTCCTAGAAGGCCAGGCCAAGGGTGCCGGGCTGGGCGCGAGCCCTATTGAGACCGTCCTGGCCCCCCGCGAGGGCGATGACGAGATCGTCGCCCAAGCCAAAATCGCCGTCTCACGAGGCGACCTAGTCCTTGTCGCCACCGCCGACCGAGCCCTAATAGACCGAATAGAACGCGCCGGCGCCCAAACCATAACCCCCACCCGCCTCCGCAACCTGGCCGAAGCCTAGTCACCCGACCCTCCAACACCCTCCGAAGACACCGCTTCCCCGCCCCTTCCCCCGGCTCGCCCCCCGCCTCGTCCCCCGCCACCCCCCCCATCTCCCGCCCCTCCCCGCCGCAAGTGGCTGTCGCGTGA